>JANTGB010000081.1 GCA_024763115.1 Desulfobulbaceae bacterium
CCGTAGATTTTCGTGATCAGACTGGTGCAGCATACTGGTGCTATGTAAGCCAGGCTGATCGCGGAAATATGCGGTGCCCTGTGAGTAGTTACATTAATAGATAAGTTACTTGTTATTAGGCGCTTAGGAATTATTTTCGTGTTATTTGTGGCAAGAAATTAAAAAATGCTTTTGAAATAAATAACTTGCCTATACTGTTAAGGGACTTTCACCCCCCCCATGTAAGCGCTGGGAGGTTGTCCGAGAATAGGCATTTTTTCTCAAAATAACACGGAGTTGGGGGAAAAGGGCATTCTCGGACAGCCTCCTAGACTCCGGGGGTACTGAAAAGAGTCCTAAGAACCCTGAGATTTTCTTCCACTTTAGCGGGTTAGGAGAAATATATTTTTTTCAAGAGGATGCTGTAATGAACCGTGCCGAAAATATTGCCGAGAAAATTTCAGCTGAAAAACAGATTGTCACCCCCCGTATCAGGGAGACAAATAAAGAAGATGAAATAAAATCAAAAAAGGGAATATGCAGGTTTATTGATGATGCCGGGCTCTGGCAGCAGACTTTTGACGCCTCCCCGGATATTATATTTATTGTTGATCGAGAATTTAGCATTATCCGGGCAAACCTGAAGGCGCGACAGGAGCTGGGTGAGGATATTATAGGTCGTAAATGCTTCAAGATTATGTATGGCATTGATGATCCCTTTTCCCATTGTCCTGCCTGTCGGGTTTTTCAAACCGGTGTTCCAGTAACCATTGAACAAAAAATTTTGCAGCTGGAAGATCGCTGGTTTGCGGTCTCAGCTCATCCTATTACTGATGAACATGGTTTTGTCTGGCAAAGTATGCATCTTTACCGTGATATTACGGAACAGAAGGAGATGTCGCTTAAACTTAAGGAACTGGAAATAAAAGATACGCTTACCGGGGTTTATAATCGTCGTCATTTTAATGAAATTTTTCAACGAGAATTTGATCTGGCCTTCCGCCGCTTATCGGATTTATCCTTACTTGTTCTTGATTTAGATTTTTTTAAGCCCCTGGTGAAAATCTGCGGTCATTCCTATGGTGATCTGGTTCTCAAGGAATTTGCCGACCTCTTGCAGAATAGAATTAGAAGAACCGATATATGTGCCCGTCTGCGAGGCGATCAGTTTGCTATCCTGTTACCGGATGCCGATCTTGATGAAGGGGTCATGATTGCCAAAAATATTCATGCTATTGCCGAACAAAACGTTTATGAAGATCAGGATAATTGCCGGCAGATAACAGTCTCTATCGGTCTGGCGGCAATTAATGCCCATGCCCCTGACAGCACGGAAGATATGCTGACCTTTGCTCAAATGGCCATGCATGAAGCCAAGGATGAAGGTGGCAATCGGGTTGGAATTTACACCCCGCTGGAACTCCTGCAGAAATAAAAAAAAGGATTTACAGATTTCCTGTAAATCCTTGATTCTAATGGCGGGAGCGACGAGACTCGAACTCGCGACCTCCTGCGTGACAGGCAGGCGTTCTAACCAAACTGAACTACGCCCCCGCGGGGTATGACAAATATGGTGGGCGATACAGGGCTTGAACCTGTGACCCTCGGCTTGTAAGGCCGATGCTCTCCCAGCTGAGCTAATCGCCCATGCGAAATGGTGGGAAATATTTACCAGTATAAAGGCAGTTCGTCAACATAAAATATACTGAGCTTTAAAATAATTTCAGGCCATTGTTAATAACCGGTCGGCTGCACCTTTTATTCGCACTATTTAGGCCTGCTCGAGTAGCAAAAGTATGCTATACAGCCTTATCGGGCGCAGGTAGACACCCTTGAAAACCAGGCGTCAACTCCTACTCCGATGAAATGCAGCTGACGGAATAGTTGCCTTAAAATTTATACCCGGCCCGCAAAAGCCCATTCATGCCGCCCAGTAGATTGTGGACATCCTTGCCGCTTTTCTGGAGAATATTCAAGGCGTCATAGGAACGGCTGCCGGCATTACAGATTAGAATAATCTTCTTGTCATCCGGCAGTTCATCTATGCGGCGGCCCAGTTCATTGTTGGGAATATTGACCCAGTGGGGACCGTATTTCTCCACCAGCGGTTCGGCCTGAAGTTCACCCCGTACGTCAAGAAACATGACTTTTCCGTTCTCTCGGTCAGCAAAAAGCTGCATGAAATCCTCCATATAAACCGGTTTGTTCCGGCCTTCCAGAAGGTTCTGTGCCGCATTGCCCAGAGTGTTAATGACATCCATTGCTGAGGCATAGGGGGGTGAGTAAGGAATTTCCATATTGGAAATATCCTCAACAGTGGGCTTGTATTTAAGTATAGCGGCAACTGCGCTTATTCTGGCCAGCAAACTGCGGGTATGGGAACTGATTCCCTGTACTCCCAGCACTCGTTTGGTCTTTTTTTCCACCACCATCTGCATGTAGATCATTTCATTGTCCGGATAAAAATGGGCCTTGTCCGCCTGAGCGATAAAGGCAACTATGGCATCATAACCCATAAAAGTAGCCATTTCCAGGCTGAGGCCGGTTTTAGCCACACAGTTATTAAACAGTTTAATAATAAAACTGCCCACAACGCCTTCAAAGGTTTCCGGTTTTCCCACCAGGTTGCTGCCGATTACCCGTCCCTGGCGGTTGGCGACCGAACCTAAGGGAGCGTAAGTGCTCATACCGCTGACCAGGCAAAGTTGCTCCACACAGTCACCGCCTGCATAAATATTACGATCAGAGGTCTGCATCCGTTGATTAACGACAATGCCGCCAAAAGGTCCGATGGCCAAGCCTGCCTCAGCGGCAAGTTGACTGTTGGGCCGAACACCTACAGCCATGATGACAATATCAGCCTCGATGCTGCGTTTGTCGGTCTTAACCCCGGTTACCTTGCCGTTGTCATCGGTTAAAATTTCCTCAGCCCTTTCCGAGGTGTAAACGGTTATATTGTTCTGCTCCAGATGATGCTCGGCCATGGTGGCTATGTTAGGGTCAACTACTCTGGGGAGGATCTGATCCATCATTTCAACAATCGTTGTTTCCGCTCCCCAGAGATCAGCCATGGCCTCGCCCATTTCCAGGCCGATAGCGCCTGCCCCGAGGATTACCGCCTTGCCGACTTCTCCTTTGGCCAGTCTGGCCTTAATATCCATGGCCTGATGCATATTACTGACCACTGATACACCGTCGGCCTCAGCTCCCGGAATGGGCGGGACAAATGGAGTGCTGCCGGTTGCCAGCACCAGTTTGTCATAAGAAAGAATTTCTTCCTGGTCATTCTCAAGATTTTTTACCAGAACTTCCTGTTTCCGCCGATCGATCTTTAAGGCCCTGGTTGATGTTTTTACCTTGATACATTTTTCTTCAGCAAAAAATGAAGCGTCCCGCACCCGATGAAAGGCTGTCTGACGCAGTCCTTCCGGTTCAGCCACATCACCGCAGACATAATAGGGGATGCCGCAGCCTCCATAGGAAATGATATTATCCTGGTCTACCATGATTACATCCGCGTCGGGATCAAGTCTTTTAGCTCTACAGGCCGATTTCGGCCCTACAGCTACGCCGCCGATAACAAGAATTTTCTGAGACATAATTTTCCTCCTGAATAATACAAACATAACTGCCCAGCCGCACTTTATCTACGCCCGATCAGGCAGTTCTTACAGAGCACGAGTAGACTGCGCCGGCCGGATCGGATATAAGGCTCACTCAAAAATAACTTCACATCCTGAGGCGCAATCTGCACTGTTACTGCTCGGTGGTTATGCAGTTTTTACGAACATACTGAATAGTTACATACAAACAAAAAAGACCGTAACAATTTATTTCTATTTAATGAGTTATCTATATAGTGCAAATATCATACGCTGTCGAGGAGAGAAATCAGAAATCAGAGAACAGATGCCTGAAAAAATAATTTGAACATCAAATGTAACTACCCTCATGGGGTAAGCGACCAGGGGGAGACTCCAGGTAAGCGACCAGAGGGAGACTCCAGGTAAGCGACCAGGGGGAGACTCCAGGTAAGCGACCAGGGGGAGACTCCAGGTAAGCGACCAGAGGGAGACTCCAGGTAAGCGACCAGGGGGAGACTCCAGGTAAGCGACCAGAGGGAGACTCCAGGTAAGCGACCAGAGGGAGACTCCGTTAGATTTTCATGATCAGACCGACGTAGCATATCGGCGCTATGTAAGACAGGCTGATCGGACGCAGATGAAGTGCCGCTGAATAGTTATAAAATTGTTCAAAGAACAACAATTTTTCAATTATCTTAAAAATAATATATAATGGATATATACCAATGCTCAAAATTTTATAAAAATGGTAATATTAAACTTAGGGGTCACTCAAAAATAACTTCACATCCTGAGGCATAATATGAACATTTAGAAAAACGATTTTCAATTATGCAATCAGATCACTTCTCTAAATGTCCACCTTACATCTCATCTCTGCGAATTTATTTTTGCTTAAACCTATACTATTCAACAGAGTCGGCGATTACATCGCCAACCTTAAAAGGCAAATATAATATCGGGAGAATCATAAATGAATGAAATAATTACAGCGCTTAAGCAAAAGCATCGGAATAGACTTAACGAGTTGCTTGTTGAGTATAAATATCGATTTTATCGATATGGATTGGAATTTTCCTTACTGTTCTGTTATGCCGGGGAAGATTTTGATCTCTCTCCTTACTCTTCCCTGGTACGTTTGACCGACAGTTTTGTGAAACTGGAGAATAATTTTTATGCCATTGTTCATGAAGGGGTGAATGCGGAAAAAAGTCTCAAGGGCGGGCAAAATATTATCAGGCGGTATAAGCGTGACAACCATGATGAAAACATTTATATGTCCGCTGTTTCAGTATCGGAAACATCCAAAGATAACGATATGGTGGAACAACTCTTTGATACTATGGCTATTAGCGTTAAAGTGAAGTCTTAAGAGTTCCGGTTTGATTTTCCGGTAAATTTTTTTACAAGACTTTTGCTTTCATGTATCTATAGACTTCACCCGGCGTATTACTATCGGATTCGCATGTGGCCGTCGGTTGGCGTATAAGTTGAAATAAATCTTACCCTCAGACAAATATAGCGGTTATAGAAGCTATGGCGGACAAGATAGAAAAAGAGATAGAAAAAATGTTGGCTGATGGGTTGAAAAAGCCCCGGATATGGGAAAAGCTGCGTAATGATGAAAAACCATACAAGGCATTATTTTTTTTAAATAATGCTTCGAAACCGGAAGACAGACGTAAGTTCCAGATATTAAATCTGTTTCTTGCTCTTGTTCTCGGCTTTATGACTTTTAAAAAATTGTTGACCGCCCTCTCGTTCGGCAGTCTGGATATCTTTCTGCTTTTGGGACTGGTGGTACCTGTCATTAACATATATGTACTGCGGGAAATTCTGCGCTTCCATCGTCTGGGGTACCGTTTCCTTTTTGTTCTTTCCTGGCTGTCTCTGCTGCAGCCGGAAAATCATCATCTGCAGGAGATTGTTTTTATTTTCCTGATGATTGTTATTTCCGCCTATCTCCACTTGCGGATGTTTCCGAAAAACGAGCAGATTACTGTGGAGACAGAGGCTTCCGGCAGCAAATCATAAAAATTTGATAGCTTACCCTGTGGCCGCATCCGGCGGCAAACCATTTGTCCACCTCCCTGATCAGCTGTCTGTTCAGGCTGAGGCCGGAGCGCTGAAATCCTGAAGTTCCTGTTTTACGTAAATGGTGCAACAACTCAAAAAGCGAGTCATACCTGCGGATCAAGCGTAATTCATCTATTTCCACCCGGTCAAAAATATCGACCAGAGAATTTTGCAACTGCTCCCTGGTTAAAAAAGAAGAGGCTGCCAGTTTAATTCTCCTGCCCAAGACATCATTAAAAGCGTTCTGTAGCTCTACCAGGGTTTCAGGGCCGAATATGGCGCAGATAAACCAGCCGTTTTCCGTCAGTCTTCTGCCTATGCGGGTAAAAGCGGCATAGGGCCGGATAAACCACTGCAAAGCGCCATTGCTGGTTATTAAATCAAACTTTTTTTCTTCAGCCAGATATTTTTCACCATCAAGACAAAAAAAATTAACCTGTTTGTTTTGTATTTTCTTCCGGGCCTGTTCCACCATTTCCATAGAAAAATCAAGGGCTGAGATTTCAGTCACAGGATATTTCTCATGAAGCAGTTTTGTATAATTGCCGGTGCCGCAGCCGATTTCCAGTATCCTGTCTAACTTGATTTGTGGTAGCAGTTCAGCCAGCCGGGTTGCGCTTTCTTTTTGAACATCGGCATATTTATCATAGGTGGCGGCAGCCCGAGAAAATTTGCGGCTGATGGTTTCTTTGTCTTGCCGGGAGGACATGGTAAAATCAGCAGCTAAAAAAAACATATGGCCGCCATGGGGAATGATTTTCGTTTGCCTGTTTTTTAAGCAGGGCCGTTTGTTGACCGGAGCAATAATATCTTTTTCTCCATGGCTGATAATAATATCAAGCCCGGAAGGAAGTTTGTCCGGCAGATTATAAGCGGCCAGATAATCAAGACCGGCATCAAGGGTTTCGAGGTTAGTTTCAGTAGTTATCTGATCCTGCATTTCCCGGACAAAGACTTGATACTCTTTTTTGTAGCCGAGAAAGCATTTACGAAAAAATCTGCTGAGAAATATTTTTGGATTTTTATGCAGATCCTGTCGAATAGCTTCAATTTCATCAACCGGCCAGGAATCGCGCATGGCCAGCAGATGAACTTCACCTGCCGGCTGTGGATATTTCAAGGCAAAATCAAGGGCCAGATTAGCGCCCATGGACCAACCTGCCAGGATTATCCGGCTGAAGTTATGGTGAGCCGAAAAAGTTGCAAGTTCCTGGAGCAGAGAATGGGGCGGAACCAAATAGCGGGGATAAATCAGGGTATGTTTTTTCAGGCAGGGGATCAGTTCGGCAATTCGACCGGAAAAGCCCCAGCCGGGCAGAAAAACAACAGGCTGAGAGGCAAACGCCGGCCGCAGCTTGAGATAAAACAGGTCTGAGATCATAATTTAAAATTTAGAAAGACAGACCAAACCATTTTTTTGGTTTACGCTGCTGCCTCTTTACCTGGTTAACTAACGGGGGCCTGGATTCAGGAGGCGATGATTTTGCGGTTGATTCTTTATTCTGTATTTTTAGTCCTGCATAAACTTCCAGCCATTTATCATTTTTTTCTCGTTCCTGCTTCAGGCTTTCCTGGAGTTGAACTATAATTTCCTGCCGGCCCCGCTCTTCCAGTTTTTCAAGTTTTTCAGCCTGAGTTTTTGTCTGAAACTGCAGTTGGCTGATTTGCCGTTCCAGTTCCGCAAGCCTTTTGTTGATTTCTTCTCCGTCGGCTTGAGTCTGCCGGTCATAAATAACTTCAGGTTCAGGTTGGAAATTTTCCTGGGCAGGGTCACTTTTATCAGCAACTACCTGTTCAATGATCTCCAGACCGATAACCGGCATCTCATCGGCAAAACCATATACCAGGGCAGTGTCGCAAGTCAGGTTTATTGATCTTGGCGTGCCGTCGGTGACTCGGTATATTTCATCGATAGCTTCTTCAGTAAATAGATCAGCCCGGCCGCCGGCCTTTTCCAGCCTGGTTGCAATGTATTTGCCGGTTTCTTCTCGATCCAGTGGAATAAGATGATATTTCACCCCGATCCGCTGATTGAACTGGGCCAGGGCCGGGCTGCGTAATTTGTTTTTAAGTTCAGGCTGGCCAACCAGCATAATATTAAGTAGAAGAAATTCATCGGCCTGGAGATTGGAAAGCATTCTTACCTCCTCCAGTGCCTCATCAGATAAATTCTGCGCTTCATCTATAATCAGCAATACTCTTTTTTTTCGGCTGTATTTTTCAATAAGAAACTGGTACAAGATGTCTAGATTACCGGCCTTGTCGTTTTTTAAAGGAGTTAATTCAAATTCCTGCAGAATCAGGGCGAGAAGTTGCTCACTGTCAACGTTGGTGTTGAAAATTACCGCCACTTCAATATCATCTTCAATATTATTAAGGAGATGACGAATCAGGGTGGTCTTGCCCGTCCCTATTTCTCCGGTGAGCAGGACGAATCCCACTCCTTCGCGAATGCCGTATTCGAGATATGTCAGGGCGTTAATATGTTTAGGGCTGAGATAAAGAAAGTTGGGGTTGGGAACAATATTAAACGGTTTCTCAGTAAGACTATAAAAATTTTCATACATGATAAACCTGTTATTTAAGAGGGCTGGTAACTATTCAGTTAAAGGGCAGGCAGTGGTTGTGGCGGTTTTTCGCCCCTGCCTGAAAAGTTACGCAGGTAGTTTATATAAGTCGCATGCAATCATCTCACTTCTCTAGGAGGTTGTCCGAGAATAGGCATTTTTTCTCAAATCAAGGCATTTTGAAAAAATAAGCGCAGTCATATAGTTGATATTACGAGCATTATTTTT
>JANTGB010000082.1 GCA_024763115.1 Desulfobulbaceae bacterium
CTCTACTGAATAGTTACGCTTTAATTACAGATGATTCTATAAGTTATCCACAGATTTGCCTGAAGAGCCTTTTAAACAAAAAAAAGGAAGCGGACATTTGTCCACTTCCTTTCAATATCAAGCAGATGAAACAGCTTAAAAGCTGTAATCAGGCAACTTAATTATACGCAACCGGTCGGTTTAGGCAGACCAGCCATTTTACAGGCTCCTTTACCAGGTCCTGAGGGGAACAGCTCATAGATTCTTTTCAGGGGGTAGCCGGTAGTCTTGGAAAGAATACGAACCATCGGAGCAATACCGTTTTTCTTGTAGTAATCCTGCAGAGCGTTAACTACTTTCCAGTGCTCGTCGGTCATGTCGCCAATACCTTCAACGCCCTTTACATAATCAACCCAGTCTTCGTTCCACTCATCCATACCTTTGGTAAGGAAACCGTCCTCATCAACATCATATGAATTGCCATTGTGCTCTATTGTAGCCATGGTACTCCTCCTTTTTTTGCTTACTAAAAATGATCTATAAAAAAACGACCTTCCAATTAACTAAAATTGAGATGACCCTACTTACTATAGCGATCTAATTTTGTCAAGGCGGCAATGGACAATTTTTCCAAAATAAATCATTTCAGGAGGCGATTAACATTTTATCATTACTATCATTATGGGCAGCGCCGGAAGCAAGTAACTGCAGGTCGGAAAAAATCTCCGGACTGAATCCTTCCTCAATTGCCATCCGGGGGTCAAGAGTAGTGCGGGGATTAAAATTCTGCAGTTTAAGCGGTTCAGCAAGATAAGCCGTAAGTTCCGCCACATCATTTTTATTATGGTAGCGGGGCAGCACGGTCATTCTGAATTCATGAGGAATTTCGCTTTCCCGGATAATCCTTATACTTTGCCGGATATTTTCCAGATCGACCCTGCGGCCTGTGCAGCGGATATATTTTTTTTCATCAAGGGGAGCCTTGATATCCATGGCAATCATATCAATCAGTCGCTTGGCCAGCAGTTTTTTCAGAACAAAGGGACGGCTGCCGTTAGTGTCAAGTTTTACTTTCCATCCCTTTTCTTTAAGCCTGGTCAATATGGTACCGAGTTCCGGGTCAAAAGTAGGTTCGCCCCCGGAAATACAGACACCGTTCAGCCATTTTTTTAACGGCGCCAATCTTTCCAGTACTTTGCCTAAAGGCAATGCCGGCAGCGAGTCGGTCTCGAGCACCAGGGGATGATTATGACAGTATGGACAGCGAAAATTGCAGCCGCCCAGAAACATTACCCCGCAAACCATCCCCGGCCAGTCAACAAAAGAACATTCGATAAGACCCTTGATATTATTGCAGCGCACAGTTGCCGCCCTCGCAAATAATATTGCTCTCTGACTGAAATGGAACACCAAGTTTATTGGAACGTTCAATCAGCCGGTTTTCAATCCGGGCGAAATTTCGAACCGGTGAGGAATCATCAAGGACAAGGATCGGCAGGGATTTACGGGCATCCTCAACCAGACCATGCCAGGCAAGATGGGCCAGGGCGCCGGCATTATCATTAGTTAATGTCTCAATCTTGATTTCCATGGCGGATAAATCAAATCTTGATTTAATTTTTTTGCATAATTTACAGTTATTCCTGGTAAACAGTGTCATGTGCTTTCTCCCCTGGAGGTGTTTGGAAACAATCAGTAACTTTTCAGCCGCACTTCATCTACGCCCGGTCAGTTTTGACAGGATTATTATGACAAATAATAATCCTGTTTATCCCGGCAAAAAATCAGCCCTGATGTAGCTAGGTACAATATCTCGCAGCTCAATTTCATAACTGGTTTGGATTCCGATAACGGTCGCGCAGTTCGCCGATTTTCCCCTTGTTCCAGCTTGAGACCCTGGTAAAATAGCCGGTAATCCTGGTTATGCCGTCAACATGATTCGACCGGCAATAGGAGCAGTCATCACGCAGGCCCCGCATGGTTCGACCACAGTCCAGGCAGACGGTAAATTCCGGGGAAAAGGCAATCTGGTCGTTTTGCGTATGTTTAAAGACGTTTTCGACAAAGCCCTTCAGGCTGTTTTTGTCCGGATGAGCTTCGCCCAGCCAGATATGAGTTATGGCTCCGGCCTCGATCAGGGGATGAAATAACCCTTCCCGTTCAACCCGCCTGATGGGATTCATCTCACCGGCAGCAGTATAAAGGGTGGAATTGGTATAATACATCTCATTGTTTTCAACATTGCCCTGGACAACCATGGCGGCTTCTTCGCTGTAATGAGCCATGTCCAGCTTGGCAAAACGATAGGCCGTGCTTTCCGCCGGGGTCTGCTCCAGGACAAATTTCATTCCGAACCGTTCCCCCATTTTCCGGCAGACCAGGTTCATGTGGGCAATTACCTGAAGCCCGAATTTCATGGCTTCGTCGGAATCGTGCAGTTCCCGGCCCAAATGGGTTTTGACCAGTTCATTAAGCCCCACCATGCCGACCAGGTATGAACAGCGTTCAAGGCGCAGATAATTCTCGCCGTCACACTTCATGGCCAGCAGGGAAAGAGGGCCGTTTTCGCCATGGGCCATTAATTTTTCAATAAAGGCCTTTTTCTGCTGATGTCCCTTGGCCGCAAGTCTGATCTGCTCGGTCAACAGGTCAAAAAGGGTGGCGTCATCCCCCTTGGCCCTGTAGCCCAGGCGCGGCAGGTTGATGGTAACATTCTGCAGGGCGGAGTAGCGCATCTTCCACGGTTTTTTAGCATCCTCAATGTCCCGGGCCTCAAGCTTGAAGCTTAAGCGGCAGCATTCGGAAATTTTGGCTGTTTCCCCCCGGTCAAAGACAAAATAGGTGTTGCCCTTGTCAGCCGCCACATCGCAGATATGCTCAAGAAAGGCCTCGTGGCCCTCGGTAATGAATAATTTTTCGGTAATATGTACAAGTGGTTTGGGAAAGAAAAAGGGCCGTCCCGCCGCATCGCCTTCCTGGTAAACGTCGAACAGGGCCCAGGCAAAACGCTGGGCTTCTTTTTCGTACTCGCCATAGGTCTTGCCTGTGTACTTTCCGCCGGGACCTATGGCCGGAACATCAACAAAATGCCTGGGCACCTCCCAGTAAATGTTGATATCGGAAAATATGGCCTGTCCGCCCCGGGCCACTGCCTGTTGGGAAAATTCAAAAATCATCATCTGGGCCAGCTGCCTTACCCCCTTGTCATCAAGATCTTCCAGGTAAGGAGCAAAGAAAAGATTGACCGCATCCCAGCCGATTGCGCCGGCAAAATTAGACTGCAGAGCCGCAGCAAACTTTACCATGTGGGAGAGGAGGACTTCGGGGTGACGGGCTGGGGCGGCCAGGGAGAGGGCATGGGGCAGGTTTAAGCCGAATTTTTTAATATATTCCAGGGATTGTCCCGAGCAATAGGGGCGGTCGATAAACCCCAGATCATGCAAATGAATATCACCCTTTAAATGGGCATCCGCCACATCTTCGCTAAAAACATGGAGCAGGGCGTATTCCTTTTTTATTCCTTCAGCCAGGGTAAGATTAGTTGCCTCAGGGCCATGGGGAATATTGGCGTTTTCCTTGTTTTGATGAACCAGGAGCTGATCCACATCATATAAAGGCACCCCCAGACGGGTGTGCATCCGCCGATTCTGCTCCAGCCCCAGCTCCAGGAGACGGGCATTGACCAGTTCCCGGATCAGGGGGCCGGTAACTGTTTTCAGCGCCCCGCTTTTGACAGTTTTTTCCACATCCTTACTGATTCGCACTGCTGTGTCGGGATCAATGAAGGTTTCCCGCAGCAGGGCATCGACAATTCGTTGTCGGTTCCAGCCGGTGATATCCTCTTCCGAGGTGCGGACAAACAGGGCAAGATCCGTAGTTTCGTTCTGTGAATAAGAAATTTTTTCAGTATTTCGGCCAATGGGCTCTAAAGGCAGAACAACTCCCATTTTTTTCTCCTTTAAATAATTAACCACAGTGAATAATTGATAACTATTCAGGGGGTAGGACAGTTTTTCGTCCCTGCCGGAATAGTTACGGTAATTGTTATTTTTCAGTTGCGGTAATAACCAGTGGAAATTATTTTAGACATACAAGATGTGGTATGTCAAGAAAAAAAAACTACTTTCCGTGGTGGGAATTATTTTTTAGATAGGTCGAAA
Source organism: Desulfobulbaceae bacterium (assembly GCA_024763115.1). Classification (GTDB taxonomy): domain Bacteria; phylum Desulfobacterota; class Desulfobulbia; order Desulfobulbales; family SURF-16; genus JANTFJ01. The sequence continues at coordinate 4,140 of JANTGB010000082.1, forward strand.
ATAAGGCTTAGTAAAACTGTTCAGAAGCTGAAATGTATGAAAAGTAAAATGGCGGAGATATTTCGGACAAAAAGGACTATTCTCGGACAGCCTCTCAGGCATAGAGACATAATACACCCCAAACCTATCCCTGATTTCTGTCCTCCGGTTCCGGCTTCGCCCGGTTATGACATTTTTTAATCACAGGCAGGGATCAGATCATTAATAACCAGTGGAAATTATTTTAGGCATACAAGATGTGGTATGTCAAGAAAAAAACTACTTTCCGTGGTGGGAATTATTTTTTCAGATAGGTAGGGAAAGGCTATATAAAGCGCTCAGAGACTGAAATGAAAGAAACCGGCAAAGAGGCAAAATAAAACCCCAAACCTATCCCTGATTTTCGTCCTCTGTCTTCTGGTTACTGATCTCAGCGCTCCAGCCAGTTACGACGTTCTTTAATAAAGGCGTGGGTTAAAAATGCCGCTCCGCTGACGATAAAGGCAGTGGCTGCTACAGCCGGAATCCAGTTCAGGGTTACGCCTGAGTCTTCCCGGCTGTTTTGCCTGACCGGCAAATCACGTTTGCAAAAACGGCAAACCAGAGCATTACTGTAAATTTTTTCCTTGCAAAATGGGCATATTCGATATTCCATATGAAAAATGTATAATGATTATATTCTCTTGTCAAGAGAAGGTAAGAGTTTCAGGATAATAAATGCCGATATTCAGACTGTCTGATTATATTCTTTTTCCTCCCCCGGAACTGGCTCGCTATGACGGCTTGCTGGCCGTGGGCGGCGATCTTTCTCCGGCCCGGCTGCTTATGGCCTATGAAATGGGGATTTTCCCCTGGTACACAGAGGATGACGTGGATATTCTCTGGTGGGCTCCTGATCCCCGGCTCATCCTTGAACTGGATGAATTTCATATTTCCCGGCGCCTGCGCCGCGAAATCCGTCAAAAAAAATTTCAGGTAACCTTTGACCGGAACTTCAGCGAGGTGATTGTTGCCTGCGCCACCAGCAGACCGGAAACCTGGATTGTGCCGGAAATGCAGGAAGCCTATTGTCGGCTCCATGAACTGGGTTATGCCCATTCAGTGGAATGTCGCCTGGACAACCGTCTGGTCGGTGGCCTTTACGGGGTTTCCCTGGGGGGAGTTTTTTTTGGAGAATCAATGTTCAGCCAGGTGGCAAACAGTTCAAAAATTGCCTTGGCCGGCCTTGTTGCCCGGCTGAAGGAATGGGATTTTAATTTTATTGATTGTCAGGTAAAAACAGATCATCTCATCAGTCTGGGAGCCAGGGAAATTCCCGGCGCCCTGTTTTTTAATCGGCTGCGGCAAAGCATCAAGCGCCGGAACAGGCGCGGCAGTTGGCAGATCAAGGCTCCAGCAGCAGACGATGCCGTAATTTCGAACGTTGAGCGGCAGGAGAAAAATCTCGTTTAAATCCGAGCCGGGCATGCAGGGCCAGGGCCGGGAGGTTGATTTTGTTCACATAGGAAATAATGGCTGTTATTCTCTGTTGCCGGGCAAAGCTAACGGCCTTTGTCAGCAGATTCCGACCAACGCCCTGCCCCTGATATGAGGGCAAAACGCCAATACCCCGGTTATGCCATATTCTCTTATTTTTTCCGGCCTGCAGATGCACAAATCCTATTATTTTGCCCTCCCCGGCCGTAAAAATTATGTTTTTTTCAGCTGCGGTGGTAAAGATATTTTTCAGGTTATGTCTGCGGCGGAAACGGCAACTGCCGAATACCGTTGCCCAAACCAGGGCCAGCTCGTCTATCTCTATAGCTGCGGGATGCATGAGCCGGGAACAGCAATTAGCGGCCGAGCTACCACTATCTGTTGTCACAATCTATTTTCCCAGAAATCCTTTTAACAAACGGCGGCCCGCATCCTCCAGTTCATTATTCTTTGTCTCTCCTTCTTTGGTCTCCTTGTTTGTTGTTTTGTCCTTATGACCGGACAGTAATTTGTTTAATTCCCTGCCGCCAATATCAATAACCACATTTTCTACTGCCACATCATCAAGAGCAGGTTTGGGGTTCCGGACTGTGCCGCCGATTTTAAAATTAAGCTCGGTCTCGCCGTTTTCAGAACTTAAGTACTTGGCGATAGAAAGATTTTTCTGCAGTTTCTTACTTAATTCCGGCGATAATTTTATGCTTAGCGGCATATTCATGCTGCCGTCAAGGCCGATACTGCCTCCTAGTGATTCGGCTGAGATGTCCTTGCCGTCCATTATACTTTTTAAAAACAGGCGGCCATTCTTAACCTCCAGGTTACCGGCAATTTTTTCAAAAGAGAGTTTTCGTAAGTCGTCAAGTTTCAACAGATCAGCCACTGCCCTGGTTACCGGCGTTTCCTGAATTTGACCGTCTAACAGGCCGTAATCTCCCTTGGCCTGCAGGGATTTGCTTATCTGCGGCCAGGCAAGACCTTTACCCTTAAAGTTAACAGCTGTTTGTAAAGCGCCGGTGAGCTGATTAAAATCCGTTTCGCTGATTCCGGCGACAAGCTGTTCCACTTTGACTTTATCTATTTTAAATTCCCCGTCATAGGCTGGATCCGGTTTGTTTAAATCGATCCTGACCTGGCTTTTTACCTTGCCCTGAGCTATATCAGCCCCCATATCCGCCAGATTCAGGATACCGTCAACCAGTGAATATCGCAGGAGAAGATTATCAACGGCCAGTCCCTTGTAGAGACTTTGATCAACCGCTATCTTACCTTGAACCTTTAAGCCGGGCGGTAAGGCGGCAGCTAATGGTTTTGCCGGAGCCCTAGTTTGGGAGGCCGCCGATTTTTCTTTGCTTTTTGTCGAGGCGGTAGCTGGTTGGGCCAGTCCGGCCATGAGGCCCATGAGATGATCAAGGTCAAGTTTTTTGCTGGTAATATCGAGCTTTATATCCGGGGAGGCAAGAAAATCAGCTGCGCTTCCGGCCAGCCGCGCTTTTTCATTATCCAGTTCAACATCAACATTATAATCAATCTGCTGTTGATTAAAATGGGCAGTACCCTGAACATGAGGTTTTAGTTGTTGATAGACGGCATCAATTATAAAATCAAGATCACCGCTTAAGCGCAGCGAGTCCAGTCCACCGGACATATCAACCCCGATTCCGGCATTGACTTCCCCTTTTATTTCCGGAAGCTCGCCAATATCATCCGAGACAGCCAGCCGAGCCTTGTCGATTGTTATCCTGTCTACAGTGAGGGCCATGGGCAGTTCAGCGCCTGTGGTTGTCGGCGGGGGCGGTGCGGAAGAAGCCGTTTTCTTTTGAGTCACGGCAGCGGCCGGCAGGGCAAGCGTGGAAAAATTAAATTTTCCCGTCCGGTCACGATGAATGGTTATCTGCGGTTCCCGCAAAATAATCCGGCTGATTACAATTTTTTTGCTGAGCAGGGGCAAGAGTTCATACTTTAAGACAAATTCCTTTATTCCGGCAAAATTCTTTTTTTTGTCGGCTTCCTTGATCATCATGTCCCTGACAGTGATCCCGCTGAACAGACTGACGGATATTCCGCTTATCTGCACATCGCGGCCCAGCGCTTTTTCGGCCTGGGGAATAATTATGCCTTTTAATTTGTCTTCACTTAAAAAGACATTGACCAGTATTGTCAGGGAAACCAGAACAACAATGCCTAGTATCGCGATCGTGGAAATAATTTTACCTGGTTTGTTCATTTTGTTTGCTCCATAATAATGTTATAAATAAATGGAAAAATAGTACGAGGTAAGTGTCTGGGCTAACTATTAATGAGCCGGACGATTTAATGTCTTTTTGCTAAATATATGTGTTATACGTAAAAAATTATCCTCGAAATATCAACTAGATGCCTGCGTTAAATTTTTCCGTGTGTCTTAATCTCGGACGAAAATACTATTAAATCAAAAGACTTATTTATAGAATACGAAAAAAATGGATTAAATCAATTTTTTTTTGTTTGTTTTTGGTAACTATTCAGGTAGGGGCGAAATACTGACCCAACCAATGATCTGCAACTGTTCAGAGGTAAGCGAACGAAGTGAGATTCCGTGTGCTTTAGTTGTGCGTGATAGGGCCGGCACAGCATACTAATGCTATGTAAGACAGATTTATCGCGTGCAGCTGAATAGTATAAATATTCGGGTTGGGTAAAAGCTACCCTTCTCTACCCCTTTAAATGTTCGGATAGTGCCCCGGATTTGTTCGTTTCGGCGTGTTCACTATAGTAT
>JANTGB010000083.1 GCA_024763115.1 Desulfobulbaceae bacterium
GTAATTTAATTAGAGGTTAATGGTAATGGATTTTCTAATAATGAACGAGGGGTTTCCCCTGTTGAGCGCATTGACATTCCTGCCCCTGGCCGGAGCGCTTGTTCTGCTCATTCTTCCCGGAGAAAACCTGGCCAGGATGGGAGCGTTGCTCGTAACCGTAGCTGTTGCGGTCTTGTCTTTCCAGTTATATACCGGCTTTGATCCAAACACAGCTTTATATCAGTTTGGCGAGAATAAGGTATGGATACCGTCCCTGAACATAAATTATACTATGGGCATAGACGGCATAAGTCTTTTGCTCGTCCTGTTAACCACCTTTATTATGCCCTTATGTGTTCTTGGTTCCTGGACATATATTAAAACCAGGGTCAAGGAATTCATGATAGCTCTGCTGGTTATGGAAACCGCCATGATCGGCGTTTTCTGCGCCCTTGATTTCGCTCTTTTTTATATTCTCTGGGAAGCAATGCTTATCCCCATGTATCTCCTTATCGGCGTATGGGGCGGCCCGCGCAAGACCTATGCGTCAATTAAGTTTTTCCTGTATACCCTGGCCGGTTCGGTTATGCTCCTTGTAGCAATTATCGCTCTTTATCTCCATACCGGTTCATTTTCAATTCCGGCCATGATGGGACAGAATTACTCCGGCACGATGCAGACGTGGGTATTTCTTGCCTTTTTCCTGGCCTTTGCCATCAAGGTTCCCATGTTTCCGTTTCATACCTGGTTACCGGCAGCCCATGTTGAAGCCCCTACTGCCGGCAGTGTTGTGCTTGCCAGCGTATTGCTGAAGATGGGTACCTATGGTTTTCTCCGCTTCTGTCTGCCTATAACACCACTGGCTACCATGACTCTGGCGCCCTATATTTTATATCTGTCGGTTGCCGGTATACTTTATGGGGGACTGACTGCCCTGGGCCAGTCCGACATGAAAAAGCTTATTGCCTATTCTAGTGTCGGGCATATGGGCTTTGTTACTCTTGGAATTTTTGTTCTCAACACAAACGGGGTTGAGGGCTCGATATTGCAGATGATCAATCATGGCGTTACTACCGGCGCATTATTCCTCTGTGTCGGTATGATGTATGAAAGAACACATAGTCGCGAGTTGGCAGATCATTCCGGTGTAGCCAAGAATCTGCCGATTTTTGTTACATTTCTTACTATATTTTCATTATCATCACTTGCCTTCCCGGCAACAAACGGGTTCGTCGGCGAGTTCCTGATTCTCGTCGGTGGCTTTACCAAAAATAAAATTATTGCCGGATTTGCCGTACCCGGAGCTCTCCTTGCTGCTGCTTACATGTTCAGATTGCTGGAGAAAGTATTGTTTCGCGGCCCAGGACGTCCTGATCTGGCTGATTTGAATATAAGGGAGATTGCGACCCTTGCGCCTTTATTGGTATTTGTATTCTGGATCGGACTTGCGCCGGCACCTTTCATGAATGTTATGCATGCCTCTGTGGCTCATTTGCTTCATCAGGTCGATATTGCCCAGGTTGCTCATAATGCACCGATTACTGTTGCCTTGATTCCGTAGTCAGGCCGACATAAAATTGATAACAGCTCGTAGGGAAAAAAAATGTTATTTGCTCCTGAGTTAGTACTTCTGCTAGGCAGTCTTTTGATTTTCTTCCTTTCTCTTGGTGAATCAGATGGAAAGGGCGCTAAGAATTTAGCCATGCTCTTAGGCTTGGCAAGTTCAGGGTTATGTTATGCAACCTTGTTCCAGCAGGGAAATTTATTTCTTGACGCGTATCGGATTGATTTATTTTCCCAGTTGTTTAAGCTTGTCATTTCTGTCGGACTCACCTGCGTTGTTATGTTCGGCGGTAATTTAAAAGGGCTTAACCAGAGAACAAGACCTGAATATTATATGTTTATGGTTTTAAGCTGTATGGGCCTGATGATGCTGGTCAGCAGCGTCGAGATAATCACTTTGTTTGTTGCCCTGGAATTATCATCATATTCATTATATCTGATGGTTCCCATGCGCGACGATACTGGTGATATTCGTTTTCAGATGGAAGCTGCGATAAAATATATACTTTTTGGTGTTGTTGCAACCGGAGCCATGCTATATGGAATGAGTTATATATTCGGCTTAACCGGTTCAACTCACCTTTCAGTTATTGTCCCAAAAATGCAGGCAATGGCAGGGCAGCCTGCAGCTATGCTGGCAATAGCCCTGTTCATGTTCGGCTTTTTTTATAAACTTGCAGTCTTTCCCTTTCATTTCTGGGTACCTGACGTTTATCAGGGCGCTGCTAATGCCACAACCGCTTTTATTGCTTCCGTGCCTAAACTTGGCGCTGTTGCTCTTTTGATCCGTTTAACAACTTTTGTCGGTTCTGGAGATAACCACCTTATTGTTAATATGTTTATTGTCCTGGCCCTATGCTCTATGTTTTATGGAAATCTTTCCGCTTTGGTTCAGACTGATATCAAACGAATGCTTGGTTTTTCAGGTATTGCCCATGCCGGTTTTGTCCTGCTTGGCCTTTTGACCTTGAAGGAATCCGGATTTGCAACCTCAATGTATTATATTACCGGTTATGTGGTTATGAACCTTGCCTGCTTCCTGGTTATATGTAAAGTTTCACGTAGCGGTGAGAATGTCAGTATTGATGATTTGAGCGGTCTGCACAAAAGAGCTCCTCTCCTTGCGTTGACCTTGGGCATAGGGATGTTCGCTCTTGCCGGTATTCCTCCCTTTGTCGGCTTTATGGGTAAGTTTATGCTTCTGACCGGTGCCCTAAACGCCGGACATCTAACCTTGGTTATACTTGCCGCCATCAATACAGCGATTGCTATATATTATTATCTTTCCGTGGTACGGGTAGCATATTGTAATGCGCCTGAGGAAAGGCCGTCAGTATCAGTTGATCCTCTTACAGGACTGGTCAGTGTGTTTCTGATGATTGTTATTATAGCTATGGGTGTGGCGCCTGCGCCTATACTTGAAATTGCCACTAATGCAGTACGAGCTATTTTTTAGTGACTTGCCCTGAAAAGCTGTAATAAAAAACAAGAAACCAAAAAAGTTATTTTTTAACAAGGTATTTATATTAACTTCAAAGGCTTTTTGTCCCGGCAAATTCTAATCCCGTTTCAACATTAGCGGGTTAAGTAGGTTTTCAAAAACGGCTGGTAATAAAAGAGTACATACCGTGAACTGATCTTGTACCCTGCCAAGTATGGCAAATACTTATGATCAGATTTCCTGATATATTCCAGATAGAGATAAGGGAATCCCCCTTTATTCTGTTTCATCTTGTTTAATCCGAGCTACTCGTCTAGTTTAGTGCATCTCACCAGCTTTTTAGATTTTTGGCATATTTCATGTGTGGCCCAAAAACCGAATAACCCGCCACTCCAGAGAACCCACAGAAACCGTAGGCAAATACCGGTTTTTAATCATGAGCATTCGGCATCATGATTCAGATTCGCCACATATTTATTCAGCATAGATCTGAGTTCTTAAAACTGCAGTCAATAAAATAAGTGTTTGTGTGCAATAAAAATCTTTTCAAAAACATTCAAAATGTTATCTGTTTTATATTCATGGGGAATTTTATTACACAGCATATGAATATTTACAAAAACATTTGTATCTTCAACAAAGCCTTTTTTCTTCCCTGGTAACTGCTCACAGGGCACCGCATATTCGGAGTCGAATTTTATGCCCTGTTTTTAAGGGTGCTTACCTCCGCGATCAGTCCGGCTTACGTATGACTAATACGTGCGCCGACCTGACCACGAAAACCTATCGGAGTCTCCCTCCGGTCGCTTACCTGCACCCTGCAGGTAAGCGTAGAATCCGTCCAGTTACAAATACAGAGGCTTGCACTCATTTGGCGCTTACGGCCATTGTCTAAACAATTTTTTGTTTTGATTTTTGGTAACTTCTCCATATATGGTGGCGGCACCCAAACCGTAGGTCTGATTGAGCGCATGTGTAGGGTGCATACCATGCACCAAAAAAATGATGCCGGAGCCGGGAATGGTGCGTGATAGGCACCTTACGCTCAAGCAGACCTACAGTTCAACAGGCGATCATTGTTGAGCTGCCGGAGGCCTCTTTTTTCAAGCGTAGCCTTGGAAAAAGCTTAGAATCTTTAGGACTCTTTTTAGTACCTCCCTGAGGTGTGAAAGAGCCTTGGAGTAACTAACTGTAAATAGTTTGTAACTACTCATGGGGTAAGCACCTAATGATTGCAAATCTCAATATTTGTAACCAGTTACAATTACAGGGGTTAGCGAAGTTATAGCGCTTACCCCATGAGTAGTTACCGTTGACCTTGAATTCGATAATGTAAACTTTTCTCGCGAAATGGACAATCATGTCCAGTCTGCCGTTATTACTGCTTGTTTCCGGCCTGACATCCTGCCTAACGCCGTTAAACAAGCGATATTCAACCGAGTAGTAATAGCCTTTATACCCGGTAACTGCTCACAGGGCACTGCATATTCGGAGCCTTCGTTTAGGGCTCGTTAATAAATAACTTACCATTTTCGCATCCTAACCGTATCACATCTTCAGCCGCTCTTCATGTCACAAAATGCTCAGCGTAGTTTTGCTATGCCTGCGGTTTTGTTCAATCAGATCGACTGAATCTGCAACACATTTAGGCGCGAAAAACACCAAGTTATTTTTTGCCGGGCCCTTTCCTCCGCGATAAGTCTGTCTTACATAGCTTTAGTATGCTGCGCCGGCCTTATCGCTTACATCTAAAGCATTTCTGAACAGTTTCGGATTGTGGTTGGAGTGGTTTTTAGCCTTTACCGGAAGAGTTACTAGCCTACCAAAATGAAAGCGAACTAAGAATTTGTTATGATTCTTTTCAGTACCCCTCGAAGTCCAGCGCATACCTGAGGGATGAAAGTATCTTTATGCCGGAGATAACTATATTGATTCGAAAAAAACTTTTTAAGTTTATTGTCCTTTTGACAGCTTCTCAAGACCAAGGCACTGAATATCGAACTGTAAAGGGGGCTGAATGGCAATAACCTTTCCGCAAGAACATTTTTTTGTTATTATACAAAGCAGCACATAAATAAGTCCCCATTTACTAAAATGAGAAATTATATATGCTTAATAATTCAGTAGTCCAAAAAAACAATTTCCTTTATTTTCTATTTCTTCTGGCCTGTCTTACAGCCGGATTCTGGTCTGTCCTGCAAAAACTTGCTATCCGCTGGAGTTCCGGCGACAACAGCTATTGCTATCTGGTAGTTCCGCTTTTCCTCTATCTATGCTGGGATAAAAGTAAAAATTTCGATTTTACCGGGTTCAGCTGGAGTATGCTGGGCTTGATTCCCCTCCTACTGTCACTTGGCTTGATAATCGGTGGAGAACTTGCCTCGGTTGAGACTTTGCTTTTTCTCGGTATATGGGGCTGTCTGACCAGTCTGGCAATAACTCTGTATGGCCGGCGCAGCCGTCAGCTGTTTTTCCCTTTTCTTGTCCTGCTTTTTATTATCCCCCTGCCGCCCTTTTTAAATCGTCAGTTGACTTTTAAAATGAAAATGATGGCCAGTTCGCTCTCCGTTGAAATGCTCAGGATGGCCGGAGTATCAGTTCTCCAGGATGGTAACATTATTGATCTTGGCATAAAAAAACTCCAGGTGGTTGATGCGTGCAGCGGCCTGCGTTACATAGCTTCAATGTTTTTAATGGCCCTGCTGATTGGTTACTTTTCCCTTAACAGACTGTGGAAGAAAATACTTCTTCTGCTCATGGTCTATCCCCTGTCAATCGCTGTTAACGGCCTGAGAATTTTCATTAGCGGTATTGCCACAATAAAGGGCTATGATTTTGTTATTGAAGGGAAATATCATGATGCAGCCGGAATCTTAGCCTTTCTTGTTGCCGGTGCTATCCTGGTAATCTGTGCTGCTGTTATGCAGAAAATCGGATCCAAGAAGAAACTACGCATAATACATGACAGGGCGCCAAAGACAAAAGCCTTCATGCTCCCCCTGGTACTGACCATTATTTATTGTTCTCTTTTTATTGGTATAGGCTGGTCACTTAAGAATCTTTCCGCTGCCATGATAATTCCGCAGCGGACGACTTTTACCTCATTTCCTCTGACGATCGGCGAATGGCAGGGTACCAGAAGTTATCTGGATCAAAAAATTCTAGATGCCTTATGGGCTGATGATTATGTGAGCGCCACATTTTCCAGGAAATCATCGGATAATACCATCCATTTGTTAATTCCCTATTACAAATATCAGGGAACAAGACACACAGCCCACGCTCCTCAGTCATGTCTGCTGGGCGGCGGCTGGGCCTTGATAAATTCAAAAGAAAAAACAGTTGATCCGTCCATTGGGCAAAAAATGCAAATCAGAATTATGGAAATGCATAAAGGGGATGCAAAAATGCTGGCCGGCTACTTTTTTTTCCAGCGGGGTAGAGTTATCACCAGCCCCTGGTTAAACAAATTATACCTTATCCAGGATGCTCTGCAACGGCGGAGAACCGATGGAGCCCTGGTCAGAGTGGAAATTTCTATTCCTTCCGGCCGGAACATCCATACAGCTGAAAAAATGTTAATTGAATTTGTTCGTAATCTTCGCCCTCTGCTACCGAAATATATTCCTGAATAGGAAAAACATTGTCTCAGGCAATTATCTCCTGATTTCCTGAATCTCTGAATCTAAAACAATAAATGTTTCAACAACAGGTATATATTTTTAACACTTTTCTCATGCTACTGGATGCCCTCTGCATAATTGCAGCAGGCTACGGAGCACAATATCTGGTCAAATATTATGTGCCGGATGTTGCCTGGAGACTTGAGGAATCAATTTTTATCGGCTCCATAATGCTGGTAATGTTTGTCAACAATTATATAATGGGTCAGCTGCACATGTATGATGATCGGCGACCCTCCTCTATGTTTTCGCTGACCTGGTCTTTGACTCGAAGTATTATAGCCGTGTTCACTATTCTTACCTCCCTGGTTTTCCTCTTTAATCCAACCGATTATCCCCGGTCATTTCTCCTGATTTTTGGGGGATTAAGCCTGTTGTTAATGCTGCTGGAAAGAATTTCCATCCAGTATTATCTTAAAAATATTGCCGGCCACGGTATTAATGTCCGAAAAATTTTGATCATCGGCAATATGACCAGGGGAAAAATTGTTTCCGAACTTCTGGTTAACCAGGTAAGCTGGGGCCATAAACTGGTAGGGCGGTTAAAAACAGATAATAAAAAAAAAGACACTCCCGACACTTTGGGAACAATTGATGATCTTCCTGAAGTCCTGCGTAATCATGCTATTGACGAAGTTGTTTTCGCCATTGACGGTGATAAATCATTAAGCCTTGAAAAATATTTAAATTTTTGTAAACAAATCGGAATTTCAGTCCGGATATTACCGGCACTATGGCATCCAGGCCACCACAGTCTGTCAGTTGAAAGATTACAGGGCGTGCCTTTTTTTACCATTCACACAGACAATTTTAATGCTACCGGCCTGCTTTATAAACGTATGCTTGATATTGTCGGGGGACTGGTGGGAACAATTATCTTTATTCTGCTTTTTCCTTTTGTCGGTACGGCAATCAAACTTGACAGCCCCGGCCCTGTAATTTTTTCCCAGAAAAGAATCGGCAGAAACGGCAGAATTTTTAATCTCTATAAATTTCGTTCCATGTACCAGGACGCGGAACAGCGTAAACCGGAATTGATGGATAAAAATGAAATGCAGGGATCCATGTTCAAATTAAAAGATGATCCCCGCATTACCAAGATTGGTAGATGGCTGCGTAAAACTTCCCTTGATGAATTTCCCCAGTTTCTAAATGTCTTGCATGGTGAGATGAGTCTGGTGGGAACCAGGCCGCCTACTCTGGATGAAGTGGAAGAATACAAAATATGGCATCTGCGCAGGATTTCGGCCAAGCCGGGTATCACCGGACTCTGGCAGGTATCAGGCCGTAATAAGATTACCGACTTTGATCAAATTGTTGAGCTTGATTGCCGTTATCTTGACCGATGGCATTTCAGTGATGATATAAAAATACTTTTTAAAACCATTTTTGTTGTCTTGAAAAGAAAAGGGGCTATTTAACAGGCCGATTTTAAGAACAAGGCTCCTGATCATCTACCGGAAATTGTCGGCAAATTCGGATGCAGGAAATTTAAAGTAATAGTGTAACTACTCATGGGGTAAGCATCCTAACTTCGCTAACCCCTGTAATTGTAACCGGTTACAGGGTGCAGGTAAGCGACCGGAGGGAGACTCCGAATATGCGGTGCCCTGTGAGCAGTTACTATAATTATACGGAAAAAATAGTTGTAGTCAG
>JANTGB010000084.1 GCA_024763115.1 Desulfobulbaceae bacterium
TGTAATTGTAACTGGTTACAGGGTGCCGTAGATTTTCGTGATCAGGTCGGCGCAGCGTATTAGTCATACGTAAGCCGAACTGATCGCGGAAATATGCAATACTCTGTGAGCAGTTACAAATAAACAAAAAAAGGCTGCCCCGTCAAGGAACAGCCTTTGAAAGCAAATGTCGGAAAAAAATAATTATTTTTTCGGATGACACCCTTTACACTTGGTCGGTCCTTTTTTCTCTGCTTTATGGCAGCCTTTGCAGTTTGTATGAGCCGCGCCCTTGAAGTTTTTGACTTTTTTGTTGGCGATACTGCCGTCATGACAGGTCTCGCATTTTTCGATTTTCTGGCCTTCTACATAGGCTACCTGAGCGCCGTGAGCGTCTTTGCTGTGGTGACACTCAGCGCATGTAATGTGTTCCTGATGCTTGGCATGATTAAACTCAACCGGTTTTTTTCCGCCTGCGCCCAAAGTGATGTGAGCAGGACCATTGTCGGCCATGGCGGCAACGCTGAAGCTCATCAGAAAAGCCAAAGCTGCTGTACAGATAACGGATTTCTTAACCATTTTTTCCCCCTTATAGAAAAAAATTATTAATTATGAATGTACATTCATTTTTATCAGTAACTGTGTACGACTTCCAGGAAATTTTGTCAAGCAGGAAGCGTAAAAATTAGTATTTTTTTCATTGTCTGTCGCCCTCGGGTAACACTTTATACTCTTCCTGACCTGTAAATCCTTGTCAGTGACGCAATATCAAAAAGTATAAAAACGGTTCAAAATTGATTGAGTATCTTGTCTGCAGTTAACTGCTTCCGTAACTATGCAGTCCGGCAAGGAGAAAATTAACCCCGAAGTAGGTAAAAATAACGGAAATAAACCCTAAGATAGCCAGCCAGGCAATGCGCTTGCCTGTCCAGCCCCTGGTAAAACGGGCATGGAGGGTAGCGGCATAGACAAACCAGGTAATCAACGACCAGGTTTCCTTGGGATCCCAGCTCCAGTATGTTCCCCAGGCGGAATTAGCCCAGATAGCCCCGGTAATAATCCCGGCGCTGAGCCAGAGAAAACCGAAAATAATGGTTTTATGGATAATATCATCAATAATCCTCAGCTTGGGCAGAGAGGCAATGAGTCCGGTCCTGTTGCCCTGGGAACTGCTTTTAATCAGGTACATCACCCCCAGGCCGCTGGCCACGGCAAAGGCGGCATAGCCGATAAAGCAGGTAATTACATGGGCAATAAGCCAGTTACTCTGCAGGGCCGGAATCAAGGGCACTATCTCCTGGTTAATCCCCTTGGCAAACGAGGCATAGGCCATGCCGATAAAGGCAAAGGGAACAGCAAAGGCCCCCAGTATCCTGTTTTTAAATTTCAACTCAAGAATCAGGTAAAAAATAACAATACTCCAGGAGAAAAAAACCAGAGATTCATACATATTGGAAAGAGGGGCATGACCAAAGCCCAGTTGATATGATTCATACCAGCGCAGACCAATACCGCCCGTCAAGATTATAAAGGTCAACAGGGTAACGCCGGAGGCGATAACTCCGGCAATCCTGGCCCGAAAAATTAAAGCGCCGATATAAAGAACCGAGGCCAGGAGAAACCCCAGGGTTGATATTCCTAAAAGTTGCGAGCTGTTCATAAGTTGTCCGTTAAAATTCCTTTTTTATTTTTTCGGCCAGAGAAGCAAAAGAATCGGCAAACCCCACCCTGTTTTTATTGCTGAGGCCGCTTATCAGGATATGACTGCCCTTTTCCGCCTTCCGCACGTGAATCCAGATCCGGCGATGAGACATAAAAAATGCGACAATCAGACTTAAAATCATAGAGATACAGCCTGCATAAACTAACCATACTCCGGGATCTTTTGTTACCTGCAGTCCGGTTGCGAAAAATTCCTTCATAGTGATAGTATATTTTGCTTCAGGACGCTCAAAGGATTTGGTTGAATCTTCTTCCATCCAGAAGGTGGCGGGATCGGATTTTTTATCTTTGAACCAGATTTTATAATCAAAATGACCAGGCGCGGCAGTGGATTTTTTGTTTATTATGCCGAATGATATTCCTTCCTGGGGCCAGGGAATTTCTTCACCTGGCCTGATCAGAAATTCCTTGCTGTTTCCGGTATTATTATTGCTTATCCGTACCAGCATTTTGCCGTAAGGCTCATAGCTGGACTGATAAAAAGTCAGCCCACCGTAAGTCAGGGGATCATTAACCACGATTGATTTGGCAGCCACCTCTTTGCCGTCTTTTATAATAGCCAGCTCTGAACGGAACTCTCTGGGTGCGCCGTTTTCATAGTAAGTGAGTTTAAAATGCTTACACAATACCTTAAAATCCAGTTTGATCGCTTTATTGTCGCCAAAACGATAAACCGTGTCAATGGAGGTAGTTTCCGGAATACGCACCCCGGCCTTATATCCCCAGAATGAACCGACCATGGCCCCGACAAAGACAATCAGGATACTGAGATGAAAAATATAAACTCCCAGCCGGGACCAGCGGCCTTTCTGGGCAAAGAGCAAAACCGAATCGTCAAGACGTTGTTCAGTGGTGGGCCAGCCCTTTTTTTTCAGGATATCGCCTAATTTTACCGCTGTCTCACCCGGAGGCGACAAAGAGGAAAATACCCGGCGTTGCCCCATTTTTTCCAGACGCGATAATTTTGTCTGGAGGTTATCCATGGTAATAAGCCGCCAGGCATTGGGAAAACGCTCCATAATGCAGACGACCATATTGATGCTCAGCAAAATCATCAGGGCCGAAAACCACCAGGAACTATACATATCCGGGATATCCAGGGCCTGAAAAATATTGGCCATGCTGTTTCCGTACGTTTCAATATAAAATTCAGCCGGCTTATTCTGGGGAATAACTGTGCCTATAATCGAAAAAAAGGCCAGCATAAAGAGGACAAACAGGGTGAGTTTTACCGAAGAGAAAAATGCAATAAAAGGATTTTTTTTCTTTTTCATTCAGATCCAAAGGTGAACCCGGAATCCTGGAGACGGACGTTAAGGTTCTTTATATTATTTTTGAAAGCACGGTACGCGTAGGGTACGCGCTGCACAACTTCCAGGTTCTAAAAAGGCACTTCGTCCCCCGGAATTGTCGGTTCGGGCACAGGTGGTTCCTCCGTGCCGCCACCACCGGACTGCGAACCCCGGCTGTCAAGCATTTTCATCTCCCTGGCCACTATCTCGGTGGTATAACGCTTGTTGCCGTCCTGGTCTTCCCACTGCCTGGTCTGGATTCTACCTTCAATATATACCAGGGATCCCTTGGCCAGATATTCACCGCAGATTTCGCCCAGGCGGGCAAAGGCCACGATTCGATGCCACTCCGTCTGCTCCTGGGGATTACCCTCCTTATCCTTCCATTTTTCACTGGTAGCCATGGTAAAATTTGCGACAGCCGTGCCGCTCTGGGTATAACGAACTTCGGGATCTCGACCTAATCTGCCGATAAGTATTGCCTTGTTAACCATTATTAACTCCTGTAATAATATTTATTCGCATATTGCATTAAAAGAAATCTATAATAAATGTTCTAATTTTTTTTTCAAGCAGAGTTCTTTAAATATTTTGTACTGCCCGGTCAAGCGCCTCGGGCAGGTCTGTGCTCTCGCCGTCGGCAAAGCCGCTTTCCCGCCATATTTCGTCACTTTCCATACAGAGATAAATACAGGTTTGCCTACTCGCCCGCTGCCGCAGTTGTTCCAGGATAAATTTATACATCTCTACCCGCAGAGCACGGAAATAACGAAATTTATTGTCAAGTCCCATGACAAATTCTTCATGAAAAAACCGGGAACCGGGAAAACGGCTTAAAGCAATGCCCCGCAGGGCCGGAAGAAAACGCAAAGCCCCCATGCTGATCCAGACAATTTTTTCAGCAGGCACCACCTCAAAAAGCCTGGTTATGGTTTCAGCATAGCCCTGTTGCCAGCCGGGGTGATAGATGATCGGATCAAAATGAAAGGCCGTCTTGTAGCCCCAGGAAGCGCAGAGCGCGGCAGCTTGAAGACGTTCCTCCAGCGAAGCAGTGCGTAATTCCTCGGCAGCCATGATAGCCGGGCTGTTAAGCGACCAGGCCACAACAGTCCGGCCTCCGTGCTCTAAGCCTTCCAATTGCTCAATGGCTGCGCTTTTTGTTTTTAGTTCAAGAATAGCCCTGTCTTTATCCCCCATATATTCCACCAGAATCCTGCTTAATCCGGTCAGTTTATCCAGGGCCATGCTGTCGGTAAATTCACCGGTGCCGATCCGCCAGAACTGTTTTGTCCGGCCCAGGGCCGGATCAAGCTCGGCCAGTAAATCGGCAATATTAACAAAAAAAGTCAGGTAAGGATTATTAAGATAGGCCTGGAGAATGCAGTAAACACAGTCCATCGGGCAGTTCATGCCGATATTCAATACCTGGTAATCGCAGCAGCGATATTCCCTGGTACCGGGACATGGTTTAAAAAAATAGCCCCGGTTGCGGCAGAGAAGCAATGTTTTTTTTCCCCGTCCCAGCCCGGCCGGGAATTTTTCGGCAAATTGCGGCTGGGATTTATCCTTAATTACCTTAACCTGTGCGCCATTGGCCCGTTCCAGTATTTCCCGGGTATAGGGAAGAGAAAGAATACCTTTTTCAACATATATGGTCTTTATATGGCGAGCCGGATTCCAGGGATTAAAAATTTGTCTGACTGAATTAGACATAAAATTAAAATAGATACTGAAAAGGTTAAAACTCCCGTCCTTTCGACCATTTACAGAGATTGGCATTGATAAAATTTACTACTTGCAGATGTTCTTTTTTCCCCCTGTCTTCAATATTCAGGGGGGGGGCAAAGGCAAAATACACATCATTTTCAGGTTTGATCCTGCCAAGATCTTTAATCCGGCGGCCATTGGTCCAGGCATCAGTTTTCAGGGCCAGAGGCAGAACAGGAACATCCGCTTTCAGGGCAAGCTTGACGCCTATACTGTTGAACTGTTTCGGCTCAAATTCCGTTCCCCTGGTGGTCTGAGGGAAAATAATTACCGACATTCCCTGTTGCAGCCGTTTTTTTCCTTCGTTGATTACGGTTTTTAAATCCCGGCGCGGGCTGCTTCTGCTTACTGCTATGGGATCACGGGATTGCATTATATACTTGAATACCGGGTATTCCAGCAGACTTTCCTTTATTGCGAAGGTAACAGGTGTTTTCGGAAGTATAATTGCCGGAAGAACCAGGGTTTCCATCATGCTCATATGATTAGCTATAATCACACAGGGAGAATTTAAGCTTTGCAGATGCTCAATCCCGCTGATATTGACAATCAGCCCGGTATGTTCAAGAGCCCGCAATACCTTCAGGCTGGACAAAAGCCATGCCTCATCGTCATAGAGTCCCTTTCGGGCTTTTCTACTTGAAAAAAAAATATTGGCAAGCAGCTTTGTGTAAAAGAAAAATGAGGGAAAAAGTTTAGCGAATAACTTCGCGCTACCGTCGGGTGTCCGATATTCGTTATTGGTGTAACTGATGTGCTTCATAATGAGTTTTGTCGGCGGCTCACCTCATCCCGCAATTCTTTGGCGGTTTTTATCCGGGGAGAATCATAACGACCCGAGGAAATATAGCGGCTCAGGGCCATAATGTCACGGGCAGGAAAGCTGTCCGGCCGGCTGAGAATAATCGGCATTCTCTGCCGGATACTGCTTCTCACCGCATTATCAAAACCGACACAGCCACAGAATGAGACTGAAAGCGACATGTTTTCCCGTAATATCCGGGCAATTTTAGCGCCTATATCCAGATCAGCTATATTTTCCGCCATATTAAAAACCAGTCGGGGTGAATAGGCCAGACAAATCTGCCGGATAGTCTGAGCCAGGTTTTTATCCTCTTTACTTATCTTGGCCAGCAGCGAGGCGACCGTAACCGGCACGCCGTTGACAGGTCGGCGAAATTCCTCAATAAGTCCCTTGAAAATAATGCTGTTCTGTTTGCACACGGCCGCAATAAGCCGAAACATGAAATTTTTCAGAAAGGTCAGCATGTTCATTATAGCCGGGCTTTCAAAGGTGGTAATAATCATTCCATAGTGGGAAAGGCCGAAAAAATTCAAGGTATTAAAGGTGCTGCCGGCCCCCAGGTCAAGAAGAATAAAACGGGCTTTGACTTTTTGCAACTCATTGAGCAGGAGAAGGCGCTGCTGAAAGGGGATATTTGCCATGAACGGGGTTCTTCCATCCCCAGCCAGGAAGCGCAGTTTGGGGATTTTGGTGGAGACAATAAGCTCCGGCAGATTTTTTTTCCGGTCTTTTAAAAAATCACCAATTCCGGAATGTTTATTACTCAGTCCCAGGTAACTGTGAAGATTGGAACCACCCAGGTCAAGATCCACGGCCAGGGTATCGTGCCCCTGCCGGGCCAGGGCAATAGCCAGATTCGCGGTTAATACGCTTTTGCCTACCCCCCCCTTACCGCTGGCAATAGGGATAATTGTGGCCTTGGGGCTGCTGCGGCCCGCTGGATATTTTTTATGCTGGAATTGCTTGCTTAAATCGGCTGTAGTATTCACTTGGTGTCCGCAGCCCCAAATAAAATTTTTTCGTAACTATTCAGCTGCGCTTCGTCTGCACGCGATAAGTCTGTCTTACATAGCATTTGTATGTTGCACCGACCTTATCTCGCACAGCTAAAGCACACGGAGTATCACACTTCGTTCGCTTACCTCTGAACAGGAGCAAAGCGCCGTCATACAGGTCGGTGATTGGGGCGGTTTTTCGCCCCTGCTTGAATAGTTATATTTTTTCGTAATTATCGAAACAGAAGCATATCGCACACTAATATGCTTCTTGTTAAGATTCCATCGGCACTATTACAGCAAAACTTAATTATCTTGGCCTATGTTTTTGGCAAAAATCAGTTGCAAAACCGGCAAAGACAAAGTATAAAATTTTGTTTTATCTGAAATAATGGTTTTAAAATAAAGTTTTTTCCCCGTTCGGCGGAATCAGGAGATATATCATGGCAAAAGAATGTGCAATCTGCGGAAAAAAACCCATGACCGGAAATAATGTCAGTCACGCTCATAATAAAAACCGGAGACGCTGGCTGCCTAATCTGAAAAAAGTTCGGGTTGCCACTTCAGGCGGCAATGCTAAATATATTCGGGTATGCACCCGTTGCCTTCGTTCCGGCGCAGTTGTTAAACCGGCCCTTAGTTAGAATAAATTGAATTTATCAAGGGCTGCCAGGCTTACTTCCAGCCCTTCTTCCGAATGCGGTTCCAAGGTGATAAGCGGGTTCAGCCTGTTTTCCTTAAGCCAGGCAAAAAGCCCGGCAAAATCAAAAATCCCCTGGCCGATGCCTAAATGTTCGTCAATCTCGCCATGGTTGTCATGTAGATGGAGTTGCCTCAGCCAGGGCGTGAGTTCAGGCAGCCAGTCCTGCCGGCTTCCCTTGGCAAATGCCGACACATGGCCCACATCCAGACAGAAACCGGCATAGGCTGAATCAAGGGCGGTGAGCATCTTTTTATGCTGCTTCGGCCCGGTTTCGTAGGTATTTTCCAGCACCAGCGGCGTTTTCAGGCTTTGGGCGATTTTCAGCAGTTGCTGCCAGGTCTCAAGAGAATAGCTGAACCATTCTTTTTCCTTGTATCCATGTTTGTTTGCCTCAAAACCAAGATGACAGACAATTGACCGGGGCTGAAAAATTTCGATAAGCTCAAAGGCTGAACGTAATTTTTCCCGGCTTATCCGCCGAATATGAGGGTCAATGGCTCCGGGAGATAGTTCGTAAAACGGGGCATGGATGGTGCACTTTAACCCGGCTTCCCGTAGCCGAGCGGCAACTGCAACAAATTCCCCTCGGCTCAACCGATAAAGAATGTCCCCTTCCAGGCCGATTTCCGGCTGAATCCCCTTATCGACAAATTCGTCAATATTTTCTTTTAGCAGCAGAAAAGGGGCATTAACAAAACAATGGTCGGTCAAATGGGAAAATTTGCGGGCTGCAGCTAAATCCAGCATTTATGGCTGTTCCTCCAGGGGCCTGGCCTCGTCAATCAGCATAATCGGGATATCATCGCGAATTTCATAAACCAGTTTACAGGTTTCGCAGATCAGCCCATCTTTTTTTTCAGTCAACTTCAGCGGCCCTTTACATTTAGGACAGGCCAGGATATCAAGCAGTTCCTTTTTAATCATTGGTGTCTCCTTTTAACTTGTAACGTAACTGCTCACAGGGTACCGCATATTTCCGCGATCAGTCCGGCTTACGTATGACTAATACGCTGCGCCGACCTGATCACGAAAATCTACGGC
>JANTGB010000085.1 GCA_024763115.1 Desulfobulbaceae bacterium
ATAGCACCAGTATGCTGCGCAGGCACAAATGAACAAATCTAAGGCACTGGTAAACGCTTAGAGACTTAAATATTGCAAAGATTTACTCCCTGCTGAATGGTTACAAAAAGTCAATCGTTATGCTCTCTTTTTTCCCTTGATTATCTTATCTGCGGCAAAGGGAGCAGCCCCTGCTTAATCTTTATCAGGAGCCCGTAGGAGCCTACCTGCAGGCGATCATTGCTGAGCTGCCTGAGGCCTCTTTTTCCAAGCCGAGTCTTGGAAAAAGCTCAGGCGCTTAGCCCATGAGTAGTTACGATTATTTTGAGGATATAAAAATTTTCGGGACAGATGGCTTTATAACCATCCCCTGGAATTTTCCCAGGGCTGCTGGCGGCAAATGCCCTTAATCTCCAGAATTTTTGCACAAAAAAAGCCCCTCCGACTGGAGGGGCTAAAGGGGAAAAAGGAGAGAGAGAAATGAAAATTTTTATTCCAGGGCCTCAAAAACATGGCCGACCATATCCGGGGAAGGGGTCAGGGTTTTGTCACCTTCTTCCCAGCGGGCCGGGCAGGCCTCAGCCGGATGGTTGGCGCCATAGACGCAGGCCTTTAACTTACGCAGGGTTTCAGCAATATTACGACCGACATTATAATAATTTACCTCAGAGGCAGCGAGTACCCCTTCAGGATTAATGATAAAGGTACCACGCAGAGCCAGGCCGGTATTTTTGTCATAAACGCCAAATAGCCGGGAAACCTTGCGGGTAGGATCGGCCCCCATTATATATTTGGCATTGGCCAGCATTTTTTCATCATTTTTCCAGGCCAGATGAGTAAACTGGGTATCAGTGCTGACGCTGATAACTTCGGCTCCGGCTGCCTTGAAATTTTCGTACTGATCTGCCAGATCAGCGTGTTCCGTAGCTCAGACAAAGGTAAAATCGGCCGGATAAAAGAAAAGAACCGTCCATTTGCCGGCTTTTTTTAACTCTGCAAGTGAGATTTCAGCAAAAGTAAACTCGGTTGGCAGATAAGTCTCCATTTTGAAATCTGCAACCTGTTGCCCTACCTGAATGCCATGATTATGACTGCTTGTACAATTACTCATTTGAGCCTCCTGAGTTTATGATTAGTTTTAATAATTATTATCATAAAGTTTTATTTTTGTAAAGTGAAAAAGTTTTTTCAGGTAAAATCCTGATAGATTTTAGCAGTCGGCCCCTGGTAAATAAAGAAAAAATCCGTGATCGGAATGAAAGTTATAAATAGTTGTGGAAGCAATATCAACTAGATGATAAAAGATACTTAGGCGCTTAAAACCATTGTCTAAACAATTTTTTGTTTTGATTTTTAAATCTCAGATCGCCTGCGGGCAGGCTTCTACAGAGCCCGAGTTTCTTGCAGGAGCCCGTAGGAGCTTGCCTGCAGACGATCATTAGTCGAGCTGCCGGAGGCCTCTTTTTCCAAGCGAAGTCTTGAAAAAAGCATAGACGCTTACCCCATGAGTAGTTACTTACTATCTTTTAATTGAAATCCATGAAAAAAATAGAATCAGACGCATTAAAGGCTAATCTCCGGGAAACCGCAGTTGAAGAAGTAGTTGTGGCCCCGGAAATGCTGGTGTTAAGCGAGATTGTCGCTGACATGAAAGGCATTCGTAATTCAATAGATAATTTGCTTTATGAGGTTCACCACCCATATCGAAACTGGAACCTGATTATCCCCAGATTGCGGGCCTTTGTTTTAAAAAATGCCGCTCTTTATCAGAAACATGACAGAGGGCCCGAGGCCTTCAGCCGTTTTACCGATATCTTCTTTAAGGCCCTGGATGAGTCGCGGAAAAATCACACCCTGCTCGGCCTGATCATGGAGTCCCAGCTCGCCTACATTGATAAAATCGTCACCATGGATCCAGCCTCTATTACCCGCTTTGCCGGGGCCTTTGCCGACTGTTTCGACCGGCTGTTTCGCCTTGATGACCGGATAATCATGTTTATGGTTCAGGGCCGTCATCCCATGAAAAAAATAGCCTCATTTCTGCTCGATTTCAGCCGGAAGAACCGGAAAAGCGGCATGGCTTATGACCTGCGGCCTGTGGGCCGGCTAATGCAGCGGGTGCTGATTTTAAACTATGAATACTGGCTGGCCGAGGATGATCCCCTACCCTGGTTTTTCGAGCAATGTGACTTAATGTGTCACGACTGGCATGCCGGCCGCCTCTTTAATGCTGTTTCTCATGCTGAACTGCGGAAACATCTTGCCATTGTAAAAAATATTGATATCGATTCCTCCCCGGATAAACTTGCCGATATACTCAAGCTTCCAGCCCACATGGATCTGGTGCGGCTCTACAGGGAAATACCGGAAAAACTTTCGGAATTACAACAAAAACAAGCCGATACTACCCAAAATGATGATATAGACCGCTTTGCTGAAAACCGGAAACTGTTTTTCCTTTTCCGTATTATGAATACCAGAGGTCTTTATCTGATTCATGAAGATACCCTGCGCGAGATTAACCGCAGCCTGGTCAACCTGATTCGCCGCCAGACCTTTGAGGAAATAAAATCATTTCTTCTTACCACCCTGCAGCTTTTAAAGGCCAATGTCCGCAGGTATCCCCACACATCCATGCAGTGCATCCAAGTGCTGGGCACAGAGGTATTCAAGCGGGGCAACAGCCGCCTGGTCGAAACTTTTCTCTGGGAAGTTGTTCGTTTCGGCTTTCAATACGCCAATGTTATCGGGGTTGACGAGGACTGGCAGCCTATTACCAATCCCGCCCATCTGGCCAACATCAGGGTCTGGCTTAACCTGATCATGCAGGAACCAAAATGGTGTTCCATCCTTTTTTCCGCCCTGATTATTAATCTCCACATTTCCGGCACCTGCGTTAAGGATACGGATCTTTTTCAACGCGATATAACCAAGCTCCTTAACCATCCTATTGAGCCTGTTTATAATCTGGTCAAGCAATTCGCCAAAATAATGCCGGTTTTTTTTAATGAAATCGGGGCGGAAGGACAACTGAGAGAGGTTTCCACCGAGATTGACGAAATCCATAAGCGTCAGGATTTCCTGATTCATTTTCTCCGTAAGCAGAGCCATGTGGAAAGTTCAAATCTCATTGTCGGTTTTATCCAGGCAATTATTGTTTTCTGGCAGACCAGGGACAAGAAAGTTTTAAAAGAGTACCTGCCCGATGAGGTTTTAAGTCAGATCAGCGTTAAAGGATTGTTTATTGACGATCTTCATGTTCTGGTAAACCGGGCCTTTGCCCTGGAGCAGATTAACAGTGTCAATGATCTGCTGGACTGGGATCAGGAGCTAATTAAGGGCTTTCTTGATCAGCAGCGTGATCTTAAACCGGTCGAACTGAAGCGCTTTTTCCTGTTGATCAGGATGTATAAGCTGCTGGATCAAAAATATAATCTCAGTCTCCGGGCAATGCGCCACCAGCTTGAGCAGGCCATAATCGCCGGTTTCCCGGAAATGGAGCAGCTGCTTACTGATCTTGAAACCTGTGACACCTTTCATTGCCTGACCTCGCTGCTTGCCGCCCTGGAGAAATTAAAAACCGTTATTTTAAGCCCGGACATTTTCGAGGTCAGGGAAGATATCTATTATAAACGTCATATAGCAGTTGATATTCCCTCTGTCTATGGCCGTTACAGCGAGAAGAAATTTGACGCCCTGGGTCTGACCTTCCGTCTCGAAGGACTGGCTAACATCTACCTGGAAAAACTGCCGGCAACAGTAAATCTCTCTTTTATTACCAAGGCGACCTTTTTAAGAATCGTCAGATGTCTACGCCTTTATATCAGGGCTCTGGAGATAGACGGCATTGTCAGCCGCCGCCTGGACACATATGTCTCCCTGTTAACCAGTTCGCTTGGTATAAAGCGCTTTTCCTATACTCAATATCTCGATATCTGCCGGGGACTTTCCGAAGGGGTAAAGGATGTTATTTACGCCTATTACACCAATATCCACCAGAATAATCTTTCTATCATAATTCCCCAGATCGGCCCGGAAAACCTGCTGGCCAAATACCGTAATCTCTGGCATCAGGCTCCGGATAATCCGGAGCTGCCTACCAAAGACAGTGTCCATAGTCTCTCTGAAGCCTTTCTTCGAGACCTTATCGCCACAACATTCGGTCTCCAGCATCTTGATAATTTCATTACCAGGATTTCCCAGACTCTGGAACAGCAACGCGAAGTACTTGATGAAAAAAGTCTTGATCTCTTGATGAGCTACAATCCTGAAAAAGTTATTCATCTGCTCCATCAGCGCAATCCCCTGGCCAATAATCTGATTCTCCTCGGCAATAAGGGTTACAATCTTACCCTGCTATCCGGCTATGACAAGCCTGTTCCTCCCGGCTTTATTATTACTACGGAAATCTTCCGCTGCCGGCGGGTGGTTCGCAATTTTTTTAAGGCCAGGGACGAGTTTATGCAGCAAGTCCGCCATTCCATGAATCTCCTTGAAAAAAGAACCGGCCGGATTTTTGGTGATCCGGACAACCCTCTGCTGGTCTCAGTGCGCAGTGGAGCCGCTATCTCCATGCCCGGGATGATGGCGACAATTCACAATGTCGGTCTCAATCAGGATATCGTTGAAGGATTTGCCACAGCCACAGGAAAGGAGTATCTGGCCTGGGACAATTACCGCCGTTTTCTTCAGTCCTGGGCCATGACCATGGGACTTGAACGAGAAATTTTTCAGAGGTTGATGGATGAGGCAAAGGCCAGGTATAAAGTTACCGTCAAAAGCCAGTTTACCGCCGCTCACATGAAGGAACTCGCCTTGAATTATCAAAGAAAAATTGATGGACTGGGCATTAATATTCCTGATGATCCCTGGCGGCAGCTTACCGGTGCCGTGGAAATGGTTCTCCGTTCCTGGGACGCGCCCAAGACCAGAGGATATCGCAGTTTAATGGATGTCTCCGATTCCTGGGGCACTGCTGTTATTATTCAGGCTATGGTCTTCGGCAACCTGAGCCGTAACTCCGGCAGTGGCGTGGTCTTTACCGCTCATCCCTACCGTAAGGTGCGTCGGGTGGCTCTCTGGGGCGATTATGCCTGTGGCGATCAGGGTGAGGATATAGTCGGCGGCCTGGTAACCACCTATCCCATTTCCATCGAGCAGGCGGAGATTGACGGGCGGCCGGTTGCTTATGCTCTTGAGGAAAAATCGCCTGAAATTTACAAGGAGCTTCTGGAAATTGCCAGGGATCTGGTTTACGAGAAACGCTGGAATCCCCAGGAAATCGAATTTACCTTTGAAGGCCCGAAACGTTCCGATCTTTATATTCTTCAGACCAGGGATATGATTACCATCAAGAAAAAAGAACGTTTTCACGTTTTTACCGATAAGGCGGAAAACAGCGATGATTTTCTCGGCAAGGGTATCGGGGTAAGCGGCAGCGCCTTATCAGGCAGGGCTGTCTTCAGTGAGGAGAATATTAATGCCTTGCGCCGGGAAGATCCGGATTCTCCGCTTATCCTTATCCGCCAAGACACGGTGCCGGAGGATATTCGGGAAATTTCTCTGGCTGACGGTCTGCTCACTGCCCGGGGCGGACAGACTTCCCATGCAGCCGTTGTTACCCTGCGCCTGGAAAAAACCTGCGTGGTTGGCTGCCGGGCGCTACATGTCTACGAAACCGGAGAATATTGCCTGGTCAGTGGTCATAAGATCAAATTCGGGGATCCTATCAGTATTGATGGGAGAAAAGGCCTTTTTCTCAAAGGAGTGCATCCTACTGAGGAGCAGGTTCATATTTTGCCGATTTGATATCCGGCCATCCTGAAGAATTACTCTTTTAAAGTCTGCGCTTTACATGTGCCTGATATGCGGAGTTTATGGCCGAATGAACGCCGGTCTGAATTACACCTTAGATCTACTAATTTTTTTGAGTGAGCCCTTAGCTGTTTTCGTATTCCTCGCAAGAAAAATTTTAACGACGTCCAGCCGCCAATTTAACAATAATATCATTAGCCTGACTCAGGCGTCCGGCAAGAGTTCTGAAAAGATATTTAGCAACATCAGGATGTTTTTCTATCAGCTCATAAATTTTGTCGCCGGGAAAACGTTTTACCTTGCTTCTTCCCTTGGAAACAATAGAGGCGGAACGTTCTTCACCAGTGATAGACGACATTTCTCCAAAATACTCTTCTGGCTGGGAAATTTCAGCTATCTTCTTGCCATCCTTTATAACCATGAGAGCACCTTGGATAAGCTGAAAAAAATCAATATCACTATTTCCCTGACGAATAATATAATCGCCATCTTCGTAATTTTCCACATCCGGATTAACCAGATAGGCAGGCAGACTTTCCTTGGTGATAACGGTTTTTTTCAATACCTCCTCAATGCTTAATATTCCCTGCCTGGCCTTTTCAACGGCGGCATCGCGCAGAGGGGTCATCCCTTCCTGGATTGCCACCTTACGTAGTTGATCTTCCGGCACTTCAGCGCTTATAGCTTTGGCGACTTCCTCGGTCACTTCCATTAATTCAAAAATACCCACCCGCCCCTTATGGCCATTACCCCGGCAGACAGGACAGCCCTTGGGACCGTAAAGTTTCAAACCGGAGATTTCATCTTCGTTAAATCCCATGGAAATCAGTTCTTCCGGCTGAGGTAAAGTTATTGGAATTTTACATTCCGTGCAGAGGCGGCGTCCAAGACGCTGGGATTGAACCATAGTTATTGAGGAGGCCAGCATAAATGGCGGAATACCAATATCAACCAGACGGCCGATAGTTGCAGGGCAGTCGTTGGTATGCAGGGTAGAAAGCACAAGGTGACCTGTCATTGCCGCCTTAATGGCAATTTCCGCAGTCTCAATATCCCGAATTTCGCCGACCATGATAATATCCGGATCCTGCCGGAGAAAAGCCTTTAGAGCTGCGGCAAAGGTCATGCCCACCTCTTGGTGCACATTAACCTGATTAATCCCCTTGAAATTAAACTCAACAGGATCTTCAGCCGTCAATATTTTTATCGCATCATTGTTAAGTGAGTTGAGAACGGAATAAAGAGTAACGGTTTTACCGCTGCCGGTAGGGCCGGTAACCAGCAGAAGCCCCTGTGGTTTAGCCACGCAACGCTTAAGCATCTCAAAGGTTTTCCGCTCAAACCCAAGCTTGGTCAAATCAACGTTTAGGGAGCTTTTATCAAGGATACGAAGAACAATACTTTCACCGAACAGGGTCGGCAAGGAAGAAACCCGAAAATCGACCACCCTGTTGCGTCCCACCCTCATCTTGATCCTGCCGTCCTGAGGTACCCGACGTTCAGTTATGTCCAAACTGGCTAAAATTTTAAGGCGTGAATTAAGAGCATTTTTAATCGAGAGAGGCAGGTTCATGGACTTATAGAGAGAACCGTCCATCCGGTAGCGAACCTGGAGGCTTTTCTCGTAAGGTTCAATGTGAATATCACTGACTCCGTCCTTAACCGCTTTAATTAGAATACCATTAACCAACTTGATAATCGGCGCATCGGAAGCGGAATATTGATCTCCTTCCTCTTCATCCTCTAGACTTTCAATGGCCATATCATCAGCGGCCTCGGCAGCCAGGGACCCGAAATCATCAATGTTGGTTACTTCCTCCTCCTCCGCCTCTTCATCATTTTCATCAACCCCCAGTAATTTTTTATATTCTTCATCACTTATCCGGTAGTATTTTTTATAGGCGTCAACAATATCTTTTTCCGTTGAAACACAAACCGACAGCGCTTTTTTAACCTCGGCCTGCAAACTTTCCACCATAGCCGTATCAGTTGGCTCAGCCATGGTAACCTGCAAAGTCTTACCAGTCATCCGCAGGGGCAGGGCCATATATTTTTTGACGATTTCAAAGGGAATTACCTTGAACACTTCAGGGCTGGGGGGCTCACTCGTCAATTTTACAGCCGGAAAATTATATGAACGACTGAGAACATTTAAAACCGTATCTTCATCAATATACTCAAGTTTAAGTAAAATACTGCTTAAACGGCCATTGGTTTTTTTTTGAATGGCCTGGGCCTGTTCCAGATGGTTGCTGGTGATCTGGCCTTCCTTGCGAAGAATTTCACCAATTTTCAGTTTACCGGCTCCGGACTGATCCTTTACCGATGCCTTGAGACTTGACTTTTTATTAGATGGCGCCATTTTATTGGTTTTGCTGATTTTTGTGGTTGTATTATTTTGCCGGCTGAAAAGGCGCCGACACACTTTTATATTTTAGTGATAACTGTACAGAAAAACAAATAGTTTTATTGTAACTATTCACCGAGCAA
>JANTGB010000086.1 GCA_024763115.1 Desulfobulbaceae bacterium
CTAACAGATTTTATCTGGGAAGGTCATCTTGATCAGAATGACGCAGAAAGAATTTTTTTTCATCTGCTCGAAAACGAGATACTTATTCGTCGCCAACGCGCTTATTATTTCAACCTGACCTTTATCGACAATATTCGGACGAAACTGCGGCCCCTGCTGCTGGAACTTGACAAGCAGGGACTTGTCTCCCGGATGGTTTCAAAATTTTCCTTTAAGCATGCCGGTAAATTACGCCATCCCGGGACGGTTAGCTATATTGTCGATATATTAGAGAATTCTATTAACAAGATTGACAAGACAACACTGAAAATAACTTATCTTGGCGGCTCAAATTTCGGTAAATCATCTGTTTTCAGACTGCTGGAGACTGCGGGCAGTTATAATGTTGTCAAGGTTGATAACCAACCGGTTTCCTGGAAGCAGTACAGCAATGATTTGAAAAATCAACGGGCAGTAGCGAAAAATCTGGGCCCGGAAATCCAAACCATGGTTCCCGGTATCTCTTTTGCCTTGTCAGGGAATAAATATCTCTGGGCCAACCCCAAGTACCAGTATGTTCTATCCTACCAGGGTAATTTGTCCGTACAGGAACAGGATCTGCTTTTCGGCGACAAGCTGGTGCGGATAGCCGACAATGATAAAAACTTACGGGAATTTTTAAAAATCAAGGATCGATACGGCTATTTCATGCCATATCTTGAAGAGGGGATACTGGTCGATATCTTAGATGATATCCATGGCTACAAGGAAATACCCGGTAGTTCAATGGTACGGATTGAGCGCGATGCCGCTGAGGAAATGGCTGCTGATTTTCATTTAATGGAACAGGCTGATTTTGATTTTCTGAATAAAAAATATCTTAATATCGACAGGGAATTACTTGAGTTAATCCGCTCTCTGTTTTTGCGGAAAAAGTTTGATTCCGCTGAACAATTTATTGAGGAGCTTAAAAAAATAAAAACCAAGGACAATAAAACAACAGTCCATAAATCTTATGCAGATAATATACGAAAATATCTTCGCGACTTATATCTTGGCTCTACCCGAACCCGGAATAACCTGGCCCATATTATTGCCGGATTATTAAAACTTTATGCCATTCTCCGCCAAAAGGAAATTGCTATCAGGGATTTAAAGGCCGGTAATATTTTTCTGACCGACGACATAATCACAAATGGCGATTTAGGCCTGCTTGATTTTGAAACCGCGATAAAATATGCGACTCCATACCCTACCTCGAAAATACCACAACCGCGAATGGGCGGCACTCCCAGCCGGGGAACCCCCTCGCTGTGGTTCAGTAACGAGGTTCTCCTGGCATATTATGGAGAACTTGCAAGACCAATCTATCTGCCTGATCTTTATGCCATTATTGATGTAATTTACTCTGCCGTAACCAGGGAGCCTTTATTCAAAAAAGGAAAAGAGATTATTCAGCATATATTTGAGGTCATAAATGGCGACCTGGAACTTGATTGTTTTAAGACGAAATTATCTTTGCCTTCTCTATCGTCTGGTGAGACAACTTATGTTCTTGAAAGAACAGTTGTAAGTATAGACAGTGATGAAACGAAACTTGACGAGGCAGGCCAGGGAGAGGATTCGCCTGAGTATATGCCGGATGTATATAAAATTGTCAACAACATATACTGGGAAAGTGTATTTCCGGAATTCCAGGAGGCCCTGGCCAGGCATAAATATCTGCTTAAACAGATAGAAATATCCCTGCCGCCGGAATTTGTCGAAACATTGAAAGAGGAGATAAAATATAACTGCCGGTTGCTGGAAAACCAGTTACAGCAACCAGGTAACTTTCAGGAAAAACGGCAAAAAGAGCTTGAACGTCAGCAAAAATCACTCCAGGATTCCCTGGAGACGTTAACTGTCTATAAACTTCTTAAGCTGTTATTTGAGACGGTTGCTCTGTTTATGAACAGAATTTCCTGAACAGGGTTTTTTCGCCACTGTATTCTTGACAGTTGCCGAGAAAATTGCTACTGACATGATACAAATTATGGGCCACCTTAGCTCAGTTGGTAGAGCATTCGATTCGTAATCGAAAGGCCACCAGTTCGACTCTGGTAGGTGGCTCCATTTCAGAAAGACAGAGGACGGAAGACGGAAGACGGAAGTCAGAGGCTGGACATCGCAAGATTATAATATGCCCCATGTGTTTTTTTCAGTTCATCCGGACGGCCCTGTTCGATAATTTGTCCTTTTTTTATGACTATGATCCGCCCGGCCCGGCGAATTGTTGAAAAACGATGAGCTATCAGGATGCAGGTTCGTCCTTCCATAACCCTGTTTAAGGCCTGTTCAACAAGCATTTCTGTTTCTGAATCAATATTGGCATAAGCCTCGTCAAGAATAAGAAGATGGGGATTCCTTACCATGACCCTGGCTATGCTGAGCAGCTGTTTCTGCCCCTGGGAAAGTTCAATGCCCCGGCCAAGTTCCGTATCAAGCCCGGCCGGAAAGCCGCTTACAACCTCGTTCATCCGGGACAGGCGGAGGATTTCCCTTAGTTTCCCGGCACTGATTTCAAGATCAAGAACAATATTATCCCTGATGGTTCCCGGAATAATAAAAATATCCTGGGGAACAAGACTGATCATATCGCGCAGCCGGGTCGGAGAAATTTCATTGAGCTGCCTGCCGTCCAAGGTGATGCGGCCCCTGTCCGGCTCGTAAAACCGTTCGATGAGATTAATAATCGTACTTTTCCCGGCTCCGGTTGCCCCGACAATAGCTACTGTTTCTCCACTGTTAACCGTGAAGCTCATATTTCTTAATACCGGTTGTCCGGATTTGTAAGCAAAGAAAACATGAGAAAATTTAATCTCACCGGAAAATTTTTCCGGCGCGTCTCCGCTGTTATCCGCCGGTTCACTGTCCAATAATTGAAAAATTCTCTCAGCCGAGGCCATGGCTGACTGGATGATGGAATATTTTTGCGACAATTCGCGGGCCGGCTGAAAAAAAAGACGGATATATGAGATAAAGACAGTCAGATCACCGAGAGTAAGCCGGGATTTTATAACCTCTCCGCCTCCATACCAGATAATTACGGCAATAGCGGTTGATTGCAGTAATTGAATCAGGGGCATGAAAAAGCCGAAAAGATTAATCTGGGCCAGCACAGCCTGATAATAATCCTTTCCCAGTGTCTTGAATTTATCCAGGGCCTGTTGCTCGGCCCCGAAAATCTGCAGGGCGGATATTGCCCCGACATGCTCCTGAATAAATGAATTAATAGAGGATAATCTTTTTCTGATTTTCCGGGAAACCCGGCGGGCCAGGCGGCCAAAGAAGAAAATTGCCGAAAACAGCAGCGGCACAACCAGACTCACGGCCAGGGCCAACCGCCAGTTAAAAAAGAAAAGCAGAACCAGAATCGCACTAAAACGAATCAGGTCGTTGACCCCGGTAACCACGACAGAAGTAAACATTTCATACATATTCTGCACATCATTGGTTATTCTGGTTGTTATCCGTCCTATTGGTTTATGGTCAAAGAAGGCGACAGGCAGGCGCAGGGTGTGGCCGAACAACCGGTCGCGCAAGTTATCCATCATGTTCTGGCCGACCCATTCAAGAATGACTATCTGCCAGAAATTAGCAACTGCCCCGCCGCTCATTATTACAAAAAACCAGCCGGCAAGCCTTGTTACCCCATGGATTCGTTCCTGATAATCCGGTTTAAGGTTTATAATAAAGCCGTCAATAGCCTGCCGCATTAAATAGGGCAACAGCAGACTTGCTGCAGTAACGACAAAGGAAAGAAGCAGTCCGCCGATAATCCAGGCCAGATGAGGCCGGGCCAGGTGGGCCAGGCGCAGCCATATTTTAGCCGGAGCAGTGCTGCTTTTTTCTTTTGCTGAATATTTAGAATCAGGCATCACAGCAGTTTCTGTCGACGGCAGATGGTCGCATAAAATTCATTATCATTTTGCAGCTCGGCATGGGAACCGACAGCGACAATAACACCATGGTCAATAATTATAATTTTATCGGCCAGGCTGAGTGACACGACACGATGGGAGACAATTATACAGATATTAAACAGATGATAAGATCTGAGATTTGCGATAATCCGCTGTTCTGTAGCGGAATCAACGGCGGACAGGGCATCGTCGATGATCAGCAGCGGCCTGCCGGGCAGCAGTGATCTTGCCAGGAGAATTCTCTGGCGCTGCCCGCCGGACAACAGCACCCCTTTTTCGCCGATCATGGTGTCGTAGCCCTGCTTCATGGCTTTTACTTCATGGTGAATATCAGCAAGTTTTGCCGCAGCCTCAATTTCATGATCGTCAGCCTCAGGTTTACCAAGGGCAATATTGGCCCTGATCGTGTCGGAAAATAAGCTGCCATCCTGTTCCACATAGGTAATCTGTTTTCTGACGGCCGGGGTATCAAGTTCATTAATATCCTGCCCGTTCCAGTAAAGCATGTTTTTTCCCAGAGGATATAAATGGGCCAGGACCTGACAAAGGGCGCTTTTGCCGCAGCCTGTTTTTCCGGTAATACCCCAGACCCCCGGGGTTATGTCCAGATTAAGATTTTTTAGTACCGGATTTTGGGAGACCGGATAAGTAAAAGAAAGATTTTTCACTTTTATTTCATTTAGTTGCCGGGGTACGATCCCATTAACGGGAAGTTTTAAAATCGGGGATACGTTCAGGATATTATTTATTCTGGCCAGGGAAGATTTGCCGCGCTGGAACAGGTTAACCACCCAGCCCATAGCCATCATGGGCCAGGTCAGCATATAAAGATAAGCAGTAAAGGCGACAAAATCGCCGATGGAAATTTTCTGGCTGATTACCAGTCTGCCGCCGACCAGAAGAATAAGCAGCATGCCGGTATTGGCTACCAGCCCTGAAAGAGGGAAAAGCGAACCATTGACAAAGGAAAGACGGAAATTATGGTGGACGTATGAACGGCCCAGCCGGGCAAATTGTCTGCTGTGGTGGTGTTCCTGATTATATGCCTTTACCAGGCGGATATTTGCCAGGGTATTGCGGGTAAATTCGGTCAACTGGGAAAATTCTTCCTGGACGGTAGTAAAGAGGCGGTGCATCCGTCTGGTTAAAACCCTGGCGCCGACAATTAAAAAAGGCATGGGCAGCAGGGCTGTGGCTGCGAGGAGTGGGTGGATATAAAACATGCAGGCCAGGGCCGCCATACCCATTACAGAAGCATCTATTGCCGCCACAATTCCCATGCCGCAGGCCATTTGCACAGCCTGAAGATCATTGGTCGCCAGGGCCATGATTTCGCCTGTACTTTTTTGCTGAAAAAAGGCGCGATCAAGGGTAAGTATATGACTGAATAATTTATTCCTGAGCTCCATTTCCAGCAGCCGGGAAAATCCCAGGATCAGCCGGCGCCAGATAAACCTGAGCAGGGCAATTACCAGGGCCAGTCCGAAAATAATAAGACCGCACCTGAGGAGAACAGCCTGGGCCGGCGCAGGCCCGGCAAGTTCGTCAATGGCTTTTTTTATTAACCGGGGAATCCACAGTTGGCAGAAGTCAACACTGATTATAGCCATGACTCCCAGCAGAAGACGAAAAAAATGGCGGGAAAAATAATATGTTATTGTCTCAAGTTCCGACATGGTTGCGTTTGAGGCAGTCAAGGCTCAAGGTAACTATTCATGGGGTAAGCGTCCTAACTTCGCTAACCCCTGTAATTGTAACTGGTTACAGGGTGCAGGTAAGCGACCGGAGGGAGACTCCAGGTAAGCACCCTTAAAAACAGGGCATAAACTTCGACTCCGAATATGCGGTGCCCTGTGAGCAGTTACGGCTCAAAGGGAGTTAACATGAAAATGTTTTTAAAATACAACAAATTAATTGATTTTTTTATGATGTTAAAGCAAAATGTTAACTTGTTGGGTTATTAAAAAAATTTTGTGGTGAGAGAACCGGCTATTCAACTGCAATGCATCCGGATTTGTAATTATTCAGATGTGTTTTAGATTTGTTCGTTTAGGGCCGCGAAGCGCACTTGTGCTACTCGAGCAGACCGGGTAAGCTTAGACTCCGAATGGGCGAAGATGAGGTGCGGCTGAATAATTACAGTATATTGATTTTACGGGTTTTTTACCCTGTCCTGAAAAATTAGAAAACCATTTATTGTGAAACATGTCCTGATAGTAGATAATAATCCGGTTATTTTGACCCTGGTTAAAAATTTTCTGCAAAGAGAAAATTTTAAGGTGTCTACCGCTGTCTCCGGCCTTGATGCCCTTGATATTCTTGAGCGGGAAGTGCCTGATTATATTTTTACTGATCTGGTTATGCCCCAGATTAATGGTAAAAAGCTATGCCGGATTATTCGGGCAATGGACAAATTGCAAAATATCCCTATTGTCATTATTTCCGGAATTGCCAAGGAATCCGACCTTGACCCGGCTGATTATGGCGCGGTCTGCTGTATTGCCAAGGGCCCTAATCTTACCGGACATATTCTCGCAACCATCAGACAACTTGAAAAAAAACCTGATTCAATTATCAGCAAAATCGGCTACGAGGAAGTTTTTGAGCGGGAAATTTCCCGGGAAATGCTTTCCAGCAGAAAACATTACGACATTATTTTTAATAATCTTGATGTAGGAATTTTCGAACTTACCTCCACCGACAAAATTATTTACGCAAACCCTTTTGCCATTGGTCTTTTTGGTGTGCCGGAAACAGATCTTCTGGGGCGCTCCTTTGTCGAATTGTTTGCCGAACAGGATGTCGGCCTGGTGGTAAAGGCTCTTGCCGACGCTGGGCAAAATCGTCTCGAACTTTCGGAAGAGAAAGGAATAAAGGTTAATGATCGTTCTCTTTCTTTAAGTTTTATTGCCATTACTGATGTCTCATATAATTCTATTGTAGTGCTGATCAGGGATGTCACCAAGAATCTCCAGGCTGAGATTGATCTCCAGAACAGCACTGAACGATTTCGGATTATATTTGAAAACAGTCCTGACGCTATTCTCTGGTTTAATTATGATACCGGAATTATTATTAACTGCAACTCCGCTGCTGAGTCTCTTTTTGCCAGAAAAGCAAATGAATTTATCGGCCGGCATCGTTCAATTCTTTACGGTGGTGTCAGGGCCGGCGATTTTGCCCATTTATTTAAGAAGGAGAATCTAAATGGTCATATCCCTAAAATAGAGACCGAAATAGAAACAAAATCCGGCCGGATAGTACCGGTGGAAGTTGCCCTGTCCTACTCATCGGTTAATGATATGACCATCGTCCAGGGGGTGTTTACCGATATAAGCGTCAGGAAGGTGGCCCAGGAAAAATTAAATGATACTAATGAGTATCTCCGCTCCCTGCTTGATTCCGTCCAGGCCGGAATTGTTGTTATAGACGAGGAAACCAGGACAATTGTTGATGTTAATCCTGTTGCCGCCAGGATGATCGGCTTGAGCAAGATTGAAATTATCGGCCAGGGGTGCAATGACATTATTTGCCAGGGAAGCGTCGGCAGATGCGCAGCGGATGGTGATCAATGTTCAAAAAAACTGGAACATTTACTCAATAATGCCGGTGGTCGAGAAATCCCTGTTCTTATAACCTCTACTATCCAGAATATTTCCGGCCAGAAATTTATTATTGTCAGTTTTGTTGATATTACCTGGAGAAAAAAGCTGGAAGAACGGCTGCGTAAATTATCAATTACCGATGAATTAACCGGTATTCTTAACCGCAGGGGCTTTATTACCCTGGCTGAACAGCATATTAAAGTGGCTGATCGGAAAAAAGCGCCATTCTATCTGCTTTTTGTTGATGTTAATGATATGAAGTCTATTAATGATAACTGGGGCCATCATGCCGGAGATCAGGCTCTGGTGCAGGTTGCCGAAGTTTTGCAGATGTTCCGGGAATCGGATATAATCGGTCGTTTAGGCGGTGATGAATTTGTTGCTCTGTTAAACGGCAATCTGGCCAAAAATGATAATCTTATTTCCGAAGAAATTATCGCAGGACGGGTAAACAGTAAGTTGGCGGAAATAAAAAAACGTCATTTCAATGACTTTGATCTGTCAATCAGTATCGGTATTATTCGTTATGATCCTTTCCATCCCTGTTCACTGGATGAGCTGATATCTAAAGCCGACATGCTGATGTATGAAAATAAAATGAAATCAACTTGAGACGTAACTACTCATGGGGTAAGCGCTATAACTTCGCTAACCCCTGTAATTGTAACTGGTTACAGGGTGCCGTAGATTTTCGTGATCAGGTCGGCGC
>JANTGB010000087.1 GCA_024763115.1 Desulfobulbaceae bacterium
TTATCTTGTTGATTTAACGATGTTTTGCACCAAAAAGCATTTTCCTGATTTTCAACCTAAAAACAACGAGTTACATTGATTGTTGCAACACCCTTTACTTGTGCTATTCGAGAAGGCCCAAACGAGCGAAGATGAGGTGCTGGTGAACGTTTACTGATTACTGCCGAAATTTCCTATATCCAGACCAGCAGAGCACCACTTGCCGCCTTATCTCCCCTGTCCCACTGATAGCCGTGAATAATCTTTTCCTCTTTTAATTCCCGAATTTTCTCTTCAACCACATCCGGCAGCACTGCCGGGCCCCGGGAATGAAGTCCCCGGCCCGTGATAATGCGCACACATAACAGATTCCGCTGCCGGGCGCTTAAGATAAAATCCTTTACCCTGACTTGCGCTTCGCGGCCCGTGCAGCCATGAAGATCAAGGTTTACCTGCGGCTCTTTTTTTCCTGGGTCTTTTGCTGCTTTCGTATTTTTTTTAACCTGATCTTCTTTACGGCGAAAAACAGTATCCGCCTCCCGGTCAAAACGACCGGGATCAAAAATTTCGGCAAAGCTCTCCGTCTTCCCGGCAGCAAAGGAAAGATCCTCCGCCTTAAGCCGGGGCAGCCCGGTTTTTGTCAGGGACAGGTATTTTTTCTTCACTATTTTATCTTTACTACCTTTTCACGACTTGAGTAATAGCGCACCAGCTCTTCAAAAAGATCATCCCTGCCCGTATAAATCTGGTTATTGCTGTTTAAAATCTGGCGCAGGGCCTCCTGGAAAGCCTCGATCCCGATAATGTTTTCATGTATATAATGTTTCCCTTGCCTGGCGACAAGTAATCTTTTCATATAGCGGTTTACATTGGCCCAGTAGAGATGATTATTGCGAAAATGACTGTTTTCCTGTTTTGCCAGGGAAATTTCCCGGTCAATCATCTCCTGCAGTTCCTTCCTGAAGAGAAAATCATAAATTTCTCCGGCGATCTGAACCGGCCCCTGGGTTGACGAGCCCACGCTTTTAATGCCGCCGCTGTTGGTTTTTACCAGGACAATCATGGTCAGGTTACTATCCTGATATTTTTGCCGATCCCGGTACGAGTTGAAATGGCTGATAAAAACCGTGGCCCTTTCCCCAGGCGCGGTTCCTGTTTTGCCGGAAACCAGATTACGGTGATATTTGAACTTCTTTTTCATGGCCGCGCCGGTTCCCCGGTTGCATACTTCATACAGGGCCTGCATTTCATCATTCCGCTCCTTTTTAGCGTCAAAAAGGGCAACTGCCGGCAGTTTCGGATCATCAGCGGAATCATAAACAGTCCGGCCATTGACCAGAATCCGTTTAACAAAAACAGGTTGGCGATAATAACCATCAAGAAAAGCATTATAAACTCCCAGCCACTGCTGCACAGGCAGCTCCGAGGCTCCAATGCCGAAAGGCCAGTAGCGGGCGTCCCGGCGGTTATATTGCAGACCGATCTGGTCAAAGGCCAAAAGCATTGAACTCCGCAGCCGACGCTTACTGTAAAGCCTGGCAAATATGGTATTTACCGACAGAACCTGGGCCTCGAGCAGAGAATATTTACGACCCAGGTAATGATTCCCGCCCTTGCCTTCCCGGTCATAGGGGTACCAGTTCCGCGGCAGCCAGATTTTCTTATCAGCACTCTCAACATATTTAAATTCCAGGGGCTTGTCGGCAAAAGGCGTTTCCAGGGTGGTATTGCCGCCGGTCATGGCAAAGTAGGCGATAACAGGCTTAATTGTTGAAGCCGGAGTCACTGTAGCTTTTTTGTTCATCAAGTCAATAATAACGGGATGATCTGCATCAATGCCTGTATCGTTTCCTCCCCGGATAAACTCCTTGCCGCCCACATAGGAAACAATTTCGCCCTGTTGATTTACAATAATAATACCGGCATTTATATCTTTATAGAGGTAACGCATGAACCCCTTAAAATCACGATAGGGCGGGGTTTGATTACGAGCCGGATAGCGTTGAAGATCCTTTCTCCATAATTTTTTATTTTTTTGCCGTAAAATTTTATGATAGCCGGGACTGCTTAAAAAATTGGCCAGCACCTCCTTGCTTTTCTCCACCAGGGACACATCAACGCTGGTCTCGACAATAACATCGCCCCGCATGTCAAGGATTAACTGTGAGCCGCCGACACTGTGGCCGTTAATCATATAATCACGCGAACAAACCTCGCGGATAACGTTCCAGGACGTCCATTCTTCTTCACCATAAAGAGGTGAACTGTAATCGCGGAACCCTATGGCCCGAATTGATTCTTCATCATCAAGCCTCCAGCGCCCATAATCCTCCGGGCTGATTTCCCCCATGTCCCTCAGATAAGCCAGCGCCAGGTTGACTTTGGTTATTGCCGCCTGGGCGTAGCGCAGATATTCCGGTTCAAGCTCCGTAAAGTTTTTTCCCTTAACCACCTGATAAAAGGCAAGTTGCCGGTTATGATTGGGGATAAAAGAGGCAATGGCTACCAGTTGCTGCATGTTCAGCGCTGCCGGATCTTTTTTAAAATAATTTTGCGCTGCCGCCGGAAAACCATACATATTGTTGCCGACCGGCACGGTGTTGATATAAAAATCCAGATTTTTCTCTTTGCCGAATCTGGCCACCATAATATAGGCGACAATTATTTCCTCCAGCTTATGGGCAATTGTCCGCTCCGTATTATCAAGAATTTTCTTGGCATTCTGCATGACAATGGTGCTGGCTCCCCGTTGCCGGCCCAGCAATGTATCCTTGACCGCGCCGAGCAGATTGGGCAGGCTTACTCCGGCATGAATGAAAAAGGCGTTTACATACCATGGCTTGCCTTTATGAGGCAGGAAATTATGATCCTCACAGGCCAGAAGCGCGGTTTTTACCTTGGCCGGGATTTCAGCCGTCACTTCTCGTTTGCCGTAGGATTTGATAATCGAACCGTCACCGGCGATAATTTTAGCGGAATGGGCATACGTTGCCAGAGTATCGGGCAGGCGCTGAACCGGAGTAACATCATAGAGGGTGCGGGCAATTATTATTTCAATAATGTGCTGGGTGGGACCCGGAGTAAAATTAATAACCAGCAGGGCCAGAATAGTAAAAAACACCCATTTACCTATTCGGGGAACCCAGAAAGAGAGCAGAAACAGAAAACGGTTAAAGGGATTTTCCCAGGGGAATATAATTTTTTTATTTGGTTTTTTCTCAAGTTCTTTCAGGTACTTATAATAACTTGCCTCAAGGTGTTTACTTTCCCGCAACCGTTGGAGAATTTCCCGGTCGGAAAATCCTTTCTTTTTGCCGTCCCGGGCAAAGGCATATTGAAATGCCTTGAATTTTATGGCCTTGCGCTTCAGCTCTTCCTGATCTTTTTTATCTTTTGGCTCAGGCTCAGGAGTGACAGATCCTGCGGTTGTCTTTTTTCTGCGAGGGGCCATTATTTTATTGCTGCGTTTTTTTAATTTGCAAAATTATTCTCAAGCTACGACAATATTATAAGTTGCGGGTATCTCCGGATGCCGAGAGCCAAAAACCTGTTTACCATGAAGGACACGAAGGAAAAACATAATATCATTATCTTAACTTCATGTTCTTCATGAGCTTCATGGTAAATTTTCTCGTTACGTCGCGTCTTCGGTGTAACATTTTTCCTTGCCGCTCTTAGGCCGGGTTTTTTCGTTACGCCGCAATCAGCTGCCGGATATGTCAGTCAATAGTCTAGTGGTTAAAGACTACAAGTTCAAATAAAACTTATGATATCCATAACAAAGATGTTTTCAGTTAATTAACGTAACGGTCGATAGGAGAAAATATTAACTTATTTTTTGTTGTCCATAGCAACGGAAAGTTTTTTTAAGGAGTTTCTAATGGCACCAGCCGGCCAGGCCATGACAATTCGCTGTAAATGCGGTTTTACCGGCAAAATAAGCTCCAAGCAGCAGGGGGCTGTCCGCTGTCCGAAATGTAAAGCTACGCTTAAACTTCCGAGCTCCAGCCGGATAATTCCGGAACAGGGCCTGTTTCATTGCTCGAACTGCGGCCTGTTGAAAAAGATACCGGCCCGTTTTATCGGCAAAACAGCGCCCTGTCCCCATTGTCGGACCAGGATAACTGTTGTCGGTTCCGACTGTATGGATAAACTCCGGCAACAGCCGGCCCGGCGGCGGAATTATTTTCAGAATCCTTTTCACCTGTGGGCAAAGCCGGCCCGGCATCCTGTTTTAGGCAAAACTCTTTTAGCCTGCCTGCCGCTGGTTATCGGCCTCTGCGTTGCCATATATGTTTATAATGGCCGCATGCCTATTCTTTTTGCCACCAGCCTGCCGAACAATATTGAATACCGCCCTCTGCCGCTCAGTAAAACGGCCGACAATTCACCGGAATACAAGCGACTGCTCGAAATTGCCCATATCCTCCAGTCTTCCCGCAATCTGAAAGGCCGTGATCTCAGTAATATTGACCTGGCAACTATGGATTTGCGTCAGGTTAATCTACGTAATGCTGATTTACAAAACGCTAATCTGCGCAAGACTGATTTAAGCGGGGCTGATCTGCGGGGCGCGAATTTAAGCAGGGCTGATCTGCAATATGCCGACTTAAGCGGGACAAATCTGAAAAAAGCGATACTGGCTGAAGCCAACCTCAGCCGGGCCGATCTGACTGAAGCCGACTTGAAAGGCGCTGATCTGAATAATATTAATCTGACCAGGGCAAATCTCAGCAAAGTTCGCCTGACCGAGGCCAATCTCCAGAATGCCCTGATGCTGGAAGCGGATTGCAGCGGCGCTGATTTACAGCGGGCTGATCTTACCGGGGCTGATCTTACCCGGACAAATACCAGAAAAGCCGACTTCAAAGGGGCGATTCTTAACAAAACCAACCTGACCACTACTGATCTCCATGGCGCTGATCTTTCCGAGGCCGATCTTGTCCAGGCTGATCTCTCCTCAGCCCGGCTGCAAACGGTAATTCTGCGCAATACTGATTTAAGCGGGGCAAAGCTTTACAAGGCCGACCTTAGCGGGGCCGAACTGGGCAAGGCAAAGCTGCAGGAGGCTGATTTAAGTCAGGCAATCCTCCAAAAGGCTGTTCTTAATCAGGCCCTGCTGACCCATGCCAATCTCCACAGCGCCGATCTGGGCGGGGCTGACTTGCGTTACGCTGATCTGCGCCGGGCTAATCTTACCAACTGTCGTCTTGATGAAGCGGACTTAAGCAATGCCGACCTGGCAGAGGCCAATTTGACCAATGCCGGCCTGGTCAAGGCCAGGCTCCACAGCACTGTCCTGAATTATGCCAATTTGACCGGGGCAAATCTCCAGGAGGCAGAGCTTACCGGCAAGGCCGCTCTGCCTGGAGCAAATCTCACCAACGCCAACCTGAACAAGGCTGATCTGCGGCAGGCTAATATGAATAAGGCCAATCTCACCGGCGCTCATCTAAGAGAAAGCAAACTCAAAAAATGCAATCTGCAAAACGCTTATTTGAACAAGGCTGATCTTACCAGGGCCGATCTGACCAACGCCGATCTGACTAATGCCGACCTGAAAGGAGCCAATCTTACCGCTATCAACATTACCGGTTCCATGGAAGTTAATTTAAAAAATATCAGCAGTTCCATATTTGGTGATGCAAAAATTACCCGTTTTGATTTGCGTAATGCCAACCTGACCAATGCCATCCTGGCCTATGCGGATTTATGCTATGTTGATTTATCAAACGCTGATTTAACCAGGGCTGACCTGACCAGGGCCAACCTCAAGGGAGCTGATCTACGCTGGGCAAACCTGACAGACTCAGACTTAAGCGAGGCCCGGGTGGATAAAACTAATTTTAATGAGGCTGATTTCAACCGCAGTAATCTTTTTAAGGTCAAATTATCCGGGGCCAGTATGCATAACGCCGGGAATCTTGACAAGGCCAAGAATGTGGATCAGGAAGAACTGCGCAAGATGCTGGAATTAAGCCGCAGAAAAATAGAAGAAGAGGAAAAACCGACAACAGCAGCAGCAAACAAACCGGAAAAGAAAAAAATTGAAAAGAAAACAGAGATTAAAATATGGGGCCTGCAGATTGAGCATTTCGGCCTTATTCGTCAGCCTTTCAGCAAAACAAATAAATTAACCGATGCCTTTGCCGGTTTAAGCGACATTGAGGCGAATCTGGTCAAACACCGGATGTTCAGCAACGGCGCAAACGGCATTCCCGGTAAAAAGGGCAACTCATTCGGCATTCTTTATTCGGTTAACTTCATGCCCGGTAACCGGGAAATCCCGATTACCATCAAATGGCTCACCCCCAACAATAAAGTGGTTGCCACCCAAGGGGCAACCACGCGCTATTGCCGCCGCCAAGTGGCCGCCTATACCTTTCCGGCGCGCCGGAAGCTGCCCTTTGGGAACTGGCGGATTGAATTTTATTACCAAAAACAGAAAATAGGCGCCCAGGAGATCACGGTCATGCCCCCCCAGCGCTACGAAGCCCGACTAAAACGATGGGATGGGTGAGATAATTAAATAGTTTCCGACAATGCCATAACCATAGCCCCCTTGGCCGTGGTATTGAGCGGATCTTCGGCAATGGAAATCCGGGAAATCTCAAACGGCAGGTCAATTTTCTTCAGGCCCTTTTCAAAGAGTTCCTTAAATCCC
Organism: Desulfobulbaceae bacterium; assembly: GCA_024763115.1. Classification (GTDB taxonomy): domain Bacteria; phylum Desulfobacterota; class Desulfobulbia; order Desulfobulbales; family SURF-16; genus JANTFJ01. The sequence continues at coordinate 6,644 of JANTGB010000087.1, forward strand.
CTGGGCAGGACAGTGCCGCCGCTCAAGACAATAGGAATGGGTTTGGCTATTTTAGGGATTTTATCGTTTGACTTGATTACCTTTTCCAGGGTATCCAGCAGAGTGGAGATGAGATCAACATAATATATATCAAGGGCTGTTTCCAGCCGATCCTTGGGAGGCCGGGCCAGGTTAAGGGAACTTTCCTTGATTACCTTGATCTTGGTAGCCGGTTCACCCACTGAAATTCCCACCATTTCGTCAATATAATCACCACCCTTCTGCAGACTGAAGGTTATGACCGGCACAGATAAATAAGAAAGGCAGATATTACACATGCCGCCGCCCATGCTGATCCCGATGCCGGTAAAATTGTCGTTGGCCAGTTCGGCCATGACCGTGGCCAGCCCTTCATTAATAGGGATAGGCTTGTAACCGAGTCCACTTAAGTACATTTTTAAAATCGATTCATGGTACACTACCGCATTCTCACTGCCCACCGGCTCACCCGGCATACTGAAACAAAGAACCTCCCGGGGTTTATCCGGTTTGGTAAGCAAGGTGTCGATTATGGCCTGGAGAACGGTAATACTTTCCTCTTCCCTGGCGCTCAACACTCCCTTTTCCATGGTGCGCCGGGTATTGGCGTTAAACATATTGGCAAAACTTTCCGCTGAATAGCCCAGGATATAAAACATCTGATTCTTCTCAAAAAAATCAATATCGTTTTCCAGAAGAATTTTTTTGGTGAATTTGGAATAGGGAATGGTGAAAAAGGCGTTCAGCTGATTGACATTATGAATATGCCGTCCTTTGTTCTGGGACATGACAATGTGACTGGTACCGATATCAAGACCCACCGGCCCTGTTGGTTTTTCGGCTTCCTCGCCGATTTCCTTTTCTCTGGAAACAACCGCCTTCTGCGATGCTTCTATCGCGGTTTCAATATGTTCCATTTCCTGTGTCATCCTCTTTCCTCCCCCTTTCTCATAATCTGAACTTTGTTCCGGATTACCATCCGAACTCACCGAACGGTTTTTGGCCTTATTTTTTTTCTTTTTTTTCAACTGTGCCATTTATCACCTGCCGAAAAAGTTTAATGGTATGAAAGTAACTACTCACCGGGTAAGCATCTTAATTTAGCTAACCACCGTAATTGTATGACACCGCTTCGCTGTTATTTACAGGGTGCAGGTAAGCGACCAGCGGGAGACTCCGGGAGATTTATGCGATCAGGCCGGCATAGCGTATTAATCATACGTAAGCCGGACTAATCACGAAAAGATCTGGTACCCTGTGAGCAGTCACGCGTAAAAAAGAACTCTAACCTGATAATTATTATAGACATACTTCTCTCTTAGTTTCAAATATTTATCGGCACATGACGGAAAAAGGTTAAACAGATTAAAAAATTTGACTTTGTAAACTGTTTTTCCGTATTATTTGAATTAAGATAAACTCGTAAAAAGTCTTAACTCACCATGAAGCTCATGAAGAGCATGAAGTCAGCCTACTGATCTCATGTTTTTCTGTAACTGCTCACAGGGCACCGCATATTTCCGCGATCAGTCCGGCTTACGTATGACTAATACGCTGCGCCGATCTGATCACGAAAATCTCCGGCAC
>JANTGB010000088.1 GCA_024763115.1 Desulfobulbaceae bacterium
TCTACATCTTCCGCCCCCGGGTTTACAGCTGATATCCTGACCCCGGCTATGGCCGGAACCGACGATATCGGCTATCACTATTCAGCCTCCGATTTTGCCGACCTGCCGGCTGTCCCGTAACTTCCGATATGGACAAACCAAAAGAAGTAATAGTCGCGCCCCTGGCGGCCCGTCGTGAAGCATTGGCGCTTTGTGGAGTTATTGCCCTGATAATGCTCCTCATGGCTGGTCGTTTTTCCGCGATTCGTATTACCGCCCCGGTAAAATCGCTGAAATCATTCCAGCAGAAAGATATTTTTCTGAAAAATCAAGCTCCTCTGCTTTATCGCGCCCTGCGCGGCGTGGCTGGTGATATAATCGATCTGCGGGAGGAAACCGGTCAATGGCCGGATATTACCCTGCTGCAGAGCGAAGCCCTGCCTCCTTTTGCTGCTGAATTTCTTCCGGCCGGCCTGCGGGGATATGTCTGGACTTGTCATGTCGGCAAGGGCTGGGTCGATTATTTTGGGGTTTACGGCGATGTTGAAGCGGCAAAAAAAAGGGGGCTTGATCCCATGGATAACAGTTTCCTGCTCCGTATTATTGATCTTAACAGGGAGGAACACCCCCATCCTCATCTTGATCAGGATAACGATAAAGGGATAAGATTCACCTCCCAGGTCTGGATGTATCCTGCCGGGCGGACGTATCCCGGGGAAAATGTTGTGCAAAAAGGGTGGAAATGGATAGTAGATGCCACTGATCAGAAAATTTATGAAAAAACAGGTGAATAATTGTTATCACCAACAAAAAACAGCATCTCCGCTAATGGTGACCTGCTGGAAGTCCGTAATCTTGCCGTCAGCCTGGGGGGCAACAAAATTCTCGACAAGGTTAACCTGGCTGTAAAACACGGCACCATCCACGCCCTGATAGGCCCCAACGGGGCCGGAAAAACCACCTTGATTCGCAGTATTATGGGAGGCATGCCTCATCAGGGCTTGATCCGTTTTCTCTTTACCGGTAATGGCCGTATCGGTTATGTCCCGCAACTGCTGGAATTTGACCATTCCGTTCCCATTACTGTTTTTGATTTTCTTTCTCTGATGTTACAGACCACGCCGGTTTTTTTAAGCCGTCGCCGGAATAAACGGGCCGGGATAAAGCGGATTCTGGCGGCAACGGATTGCGAACATCTAATTGATCGCCTGGTTGGAGGCCTGTCAGGCGGTGAATTTCGCCGCGTACTCCTGGCCCAGGCCCTGACCCCCACTCCGGAGCTGCTGCTGCTTGATGAGCCGGCCAGTAATGTGGATGAATACGGAGTGCGTCAATTTGAAGAGATGCTGGTTAACTTAAAACAAAATCATGGCCATTCAATTCTGATGGTTGGTCACGACCTGCAGATGATAATACGCATTGCCGACCGGATAACAGCTATTAATCGGACTGTTACCTTTGACGGCTCAGCCGACGAGTTGCAGGATCCGACCATGGTGGCGCGTCTTTTCGGACTGGGTTGATCCTGCAGCTGAATAGTTAATCAAATTATTAAGTAAGGCAGATAGCCGGGTTATGGAATTAATTTACGAAATAATAAGCGGGTGGGCCAAGGCAGGATATATGCCGGCCATTTTTGAACATACTTTTATGATTCGCGGTCTGCTTGCCGCCTTTATTATCGGGCCGTTGCTGGGGGCCATTGGGACGGTCGTGGTCACCAAAAAATTATCCTTTTTTACCCAGACAATAGGTAATGCCGCAATGTCGGGAGTTGCCATCGGCCTTATGTTCGGCGAACCGGTTGACGGCACCTATGCCGGGCTCTACGGCTTCTGTCTCATCGTTGCTTTACTTATGACCTTTGTCAAAAATCGTTCCCGCCTGTCCAATGATACTATTATCGGCGTTGTTCTGGCCCAGGTGCTTGGAATCGGTATTATCATGATGATTATCGTCACCAGCCAGTTTAATATTCATCAGGTAGAGGCCATTCTCTTCGGCAGCCTTATCACCCTGAACGACACGGATATAATTGCCCTGGCCGGTGCCGCCCTGGTCGTCGGCATTCTGTTTACCTTTTCCTTCAACCGTATCATGCTTGCCGGTTTTAATTCCATCCTGGCAAAGGCCAGGGGATTTCGCCCGGTTTTATTCGAGTATATTTTCGTCACCTTCATGACCATTGTCGTTGTTTCCAGCCTGAAAATGATCGGCGCTCTCCTGGTGCTGGTGCTGGTGGTGGTTCCAGCGGCCGGAGCCCAGAATATTGTCCATAATCTCCGCCAGTTTGTCTGGGTAAGCGTTATTTTCTCCACAATCAGCACTACCGGCGGTCTACTGCTTTCCGGTTTTCTGCCGGTTCCCAGCGGTGCGGTTATCGTCCTGGTCTCAAGTATTCTGTTTTATGGTTCATTGCTGCTCAAACCTTTTCTCGGCAGGGCCGGAGTAAGCCAGGGCGAATTGTGATTACCTCCCACCTCTTACCGCTCTGACAAAATAACGATGTTTCTTAAAGCCACTGTTTTTTCTCAGGCCATCATTGAAATCCACATACCAGGCAAAAGCCGGATAGCCGGCACAGGTCGTGCCTGACCAGTAGGCCTCAGGGCGGCAGCCGGGGAAAAAGGCTGCATCAATTGCCGGACCGGCTGGGCTGATCACGGCCAGGGTTGCCAGTTCGCGAATCGTGGGCAGCCGCCAGTCCTTGAAGCCACCAAGCTCAAGGGCCTGACAATAGGCCAGGGACTGCTGCCAGGTCATGGGCCTGGACTCTGTTGCCTGCCAGACGAGACCGGTATTATTGTCAAGCACCATGTAATTGCCATAAGCCGTAAAATTCGCGGATTTCCAGGCCGGGCCTGAAACTGCCGACACATTTTGTTTCTCATCTTTATTGCTGATCAGCACCTGGTTGTCATGAGTGCAGAGAGCCATGGCTACCAGGCTGGGAAAAACCCTGCTCGTCAGCGACCAGAGACAGTTTTTTTCCGGCCGGTCTCCTCCGGACAGCACAGGTATAGACTGCTCTACAAGTCCGTAATTAATAATGCTTTCCAGTTCCCGTATTTCCGGGAGCCGCCAGGCATAAGGGCCGGAACCAGGTAGACTGTCGGCAAAATCAACGGCCTCACTCCAGGTTCCGATTTTATCGTCAATATCAGCCTGCCAGGCAAGACCGGTAATCCGGTCAATAATTATCCTGCCGCTCACTGCCTCGATGGTCTTATATTCAGGTGGATTTATAGTATAGTCGGCATCCTGGCCATAAAAGGGCTCGCCGGGTTGGGCGCAGGTAATCATCCGGCTGTTATCATAACAATGAACCTGACCGGTGTCCGGCACGGGAGAGGGATACTTGCCTTTTTTATCTAGTTGTCCGGGGGCGGTATCATTGTTGTCATTAGTGGCGGCGTATCCTGACAGGACGAAAAACAGAACCAGAAGCGGAAATAACAGCAGGGTTGTATATTTTCTCCGGTTACGGTAATAAATCATGATTCACAGGCAATTCTAGGAGGTTGTCCGAGAATAGGCATTTTTTTCTCAAAATAACACAGAGTTGGGCAGGTAAGCGAGGTACGAGACTCCGCAGAAAGGGCATTTTCGGAAAGCCTCCTAGCCGACTACTTTAAGAAGTGGTTTTTGGGGCTGATCAGTCTTTTCCTCAATTATCGGCGTGCCGGTATATTCCGGAACAACCGAATGAATATGACTGATGAGCAAAGCCACGTCCCGCTTTGTTGCAGCCTTTTCAAGGCTGCCCAGATGATCGGACAACCACTGCCAGTTACATTTACGGCTGCCGGCAAGCAGCAATTTGTTATGGGATGTACCTTTTAAATTTTCATTTTCATGAAAAATTTCTTCAAAAAGTTTTTCTCCGGGACGCAGGCCGGTATAAACAATCTCAATATCCCGACCCGGTTTCTTGCCGAATAATTTTATCATCTGCTCAGCCAGTTCTTTAATCAAAACAGGCTCACCCATATCAAGGACAAAAATCTCTCCTCCCTGTCCCATGGCCCCGGCCTGCAGAATGAGGCTGACCGACTCGGGAATTGTCATAAAATAACGGCGAATATCCCGGTGAGTAACAGTTACGGGACCACCATTTTTAATCTGCTGCTGAAAAAGAGGCACAACCGAACCGGCCGAACCCAGCACATTACCAAAACGGGTAGTTATAAATCTGGTTCGGGAACGAAAGGCTATATTTTGACAATATAGCTCCGCAATACGTTTGGTGGCCCCCATGACATTTGCCGGATTAACCGCCTTATCAGTTGAAACCAGAACAAAACGCTCAGCTCCATGGCGATCTGCTGCATCGGCGACAATTCTGGTGCCTGTGACGTTATTCTGCACCCCTTCAGCAGGATTAAGCTCAACCATGGGCACATGTTTATAAGCAGCAGCATGAAAGACGGCATGGGGAGAAAATTTTCGAAATACCCAGTTCACCCGATCCTTGTTCTTGACATCACCAAGCACGGTGATAATGTCAAGCTCAGGGAAGGTATTACGCATTTCATTATCTATCGAGTAAAGATTAAACTCACCATTGTCGAAAAGAATCAGGCGGGAAGGAGAAAGCCCGGCAACCTGACGGCACAACTCCGAACCGATTGAGCCTCCAGCGCCGGTTATTAATACTGATTTACCGCGGAGATACCCGGCAATAGCTTGTTGATCGAGCTTGACCGATTCTCTTCCCAGGAGATCTTCCAGGGTAAGGGGCCGCAACTGCTTAACCTCTACCTGACCAGTTGTCATTTCATGAATTGAGGGAAGAGTTTTGCACTCCACTCCCGACTTCACACACTCGGCAATAACTCGCTTTACTGTGTCCCTGCCGGCGGAAGGAATGGCAAACATGACCAGTTCAACATCAAACAGGCTGACAATTTGCGGCAGCTCTGCAAGTTCACCTAAAACCCGAACGCCGTGAATCTCACGATTATGTTTTTTGTGATCATCATCAATTATAGCGACCGGCTGATATCCATCACTACTTATCAATTCTCGAATTAGAAGTTCGCCGGCATGTCCGGCTCCGACCACCAGGGTAACGATACCTTCTTTTTTACGTACTACCAATCTTCTATCCTTGAAAAGCCGATAACCAAGCCGAGAGCTGATCAAACCGATGGTAAGCAACAGGGGTGAAAGTACCAAAACCGTCCGGGGAACCCCTTCCAGCCGAAACTGTACCATTCCTAACATGGTTAAGGCTAATGAACCAAGGGCAACCGATTTTATAATGCGGATTAAATCAGGAATAGAGGCAAAACGCCAGATCCCCCGGTAGAGGCCGAAAAGCCAGAAAAAGAGAGCGTAAGCAGGAAGGGCCAGGCTGATGAGATGATAACTGCCGGAAAGAAAATTTGCCGGAATTGCATGCAAATTAAAACGGAGCCAATATGCCGCCATGATTGCGACAGGCACCCACAGCAAATCATGGATTAAGGCAGCCCAGCGATTGAATAAAATTCGACGTAAATATTTTTGTATCATAAGCGTGAAGCTACCATATAACCGATTATTCACTGAAAGGTTCAGCGTCTTGCCGTATGTTGCATACTAAGGGCTCATTCAAAAATAAATTCGCATTCTAAGGCGCATTCTGAATATTTAGAAAAGCGATCTGCAATTATGCAATCCGGAAGCGTAGCTCTGCTACGCCTGCGGTTGCATGCAATTAGATTACTTTTCTATATGTCCATATTACACCTTATCTCTACTGATTTATTTTTGAGTGAGCCCTGAATTCTTAAAAAACGATAAACACATTTAATATTAAACCATTTTAAGAAAAAAAGGCAACAAAATAAGAGGCATATCAGCTTCTGATCATCTCGGCAATCTGAAAGGCCAGTTCCAGGCTCTGTTCATTGTTGAGGCGAGGATCGCAATGAGTCTGGTAGTTTTTCAGCAGATGCTGGTCAAGAATATTCTGGCCGCCGCCGGTACATTCCGTGACGTTTTCACCTGTCAGCTCAAAATGAACTCCGCCGGGAACCGTTCCTTCAGCCCAGCTAATCTCGAAAAAACATTGAATTTCTTGAAGAATTTCATTGAAGTTTCTTGTTTTCAGGCCGGTTTCCGAGGTATAAGTGTTGCCGTGCATGGGATCACAGCTCCAGACTACCTTATAGCCGCTTCTCTTAATCTCCCTGACCAGTTTCGGCAGATATTTTTCAATATCCTTGCAGCCGAAACGGGTAATTAAGGTCAGCTTTCCCGCCTCATTTTCCGGATTAAGTTTTTCAATTATCCGTTTAACGATATCAATATCATGTTTGGGGCCCACCTTCATGCCGATTGGATTGCCTACTCCCCGGAAAAATTCCACATGAGCGCCGTCCAGCTGCCGGGTACGGTCACCAATCCACAGCATGTGGGCGCTGCAGTCGTACCAGCCGCCGGTAATGGAATCCTGCCTGGTCAGGGCCTGCTCGTAGCCCAGAAGCAGGGCCTCGTGGGAAGTGTAAAAGCCGGCCTGATTAAACTGGGGCGTATTGGTGTCAATACCGACAACCCGCATAAAATTAAGGGCCTGGTCAATATGGCGGGCCAGCCGTTCATAAGAACGTCCCAGGGGGGAACGCTTGACAAATTCATTATTCCAGGCGTGTACCCGTTCCAGTGAGGCATATCCGCCCTTGGTAAAGGCCCGGAGGATATTCATGGTGGCGGTTGCCAGGTGATAACCTTTCAGCATCCGCTCCGGGTCAGGTATTCTGGCTGCTTCATCAGGTTCCGGGCTGTTTACCATATCACCCCGGTAACTTGGAATTTCCTTGCCGTCCACCATCTCGGTATCGGACGAACGCGGCTTGGCGTATTGTCCGGCCATCCGTCCTACCTTTATTACCGGTTTGCCGCCCGCATAGCTTAAAATTACCGCCATCTGGAGAATAACCTTGAGGTTTTCCCTGATTCCCGGAGCAGTGCAGTTGGCAAAATCTTCTGAGCAGTCGCCACCCTGAAGGAGAAAGGCCCTGCCCTCGACCGCGTCGGCAAGCTGGGCCTTTAACGCCCTGATTTCCCCGGCAAAACACAGGGGGGGAAGCAGGGAAATTGTTTCAGTTACATTTTGATACGCCTCGGCATCAGGCCAGTTAGGCTGTTGCAGGGCTTCAAAGTTCTGCCAGCTGGTTTTATTCCATTCAGACATTTTTTATTCTCCAGATTTCAGGTTCAGAGATTCAGAGGTCAAGGGGTCAGAGATTGATTTTCGTCAATCTTTGCCCCCGAAACCATAACAAAAAAAGGGGCTGCTAAACACAGCCCCTTGAGATGATATTAAGACCAGGGCCGCTTACAGATCAAGCCAGGACTCGGAAAAAACAGTCTGACCGGACAACGCCTTATAGGATTTATAATGCTGGAGAGCGATCTCCGAAAGGATTCCCGGATCAGGATCATTTCCGTCCATCATCTGGTGTACCATGTTGACATGGGCCTGACGTTCGCCCCGGCAGATGGCCATCAGCTCCTCATCATAGGCATTAACAATAGCGGTTTTAATCCCGTATTTCATCAGCATGATCAGGTAGGTACGGTCAAGATATTTACGCAGGTTATCCGCCACCCCATTGGAAACATTGGACAAACCTATTGTTGAGCCGGCACCCGGAGCAATATCCTGCAGCATTTCCAGAAATTCCAGCCCGGAACGAATTTGATCCGGTCCCAGGGTGATAGGGGTTGCAATAGGGTCAAAGAACATTTTTTCATTGGGTATTCCAGCCTCGGTTAATGCCATCATCAAGTCAACCGCCATGGCGGCCCGTTCGTTTGAATCCCTGGGCATACCGTCCGGGCCCCAGAGCAGGGCGACGACATTGCAGCCCGCCTCTGCGGCAACCGGGATGAGTTTTTCCATCCGTTCAGGCTGAGCGGAAATAGAATTCATAATTGCCCCTTCCTTGTTTTTAACCACCTTAAAGCCTGCGGCCATGGCATCGGTATTGGTCGTATCCAGACAAAGGGGAGTGTCGGTAACCTCTTCAACCGTCTGCACTATCCAGGGCAGAAGCTCGGTGCCATCCTTGCGGGCCGGGCCGATATTCAAATCCAGGTAAGTTGCGCCGGCCGCGACCTCTTCCCTGGCCATTTCCTGAACCGGACCGGCCTCGCGAGCCTTCATGGCCGTACCGCTGCGTGTTCCCATAATATTGATACTTTCCGCTATTGCTTGAACCTTGAGCATTATTTTTCTCCTT
>JANTGB010000089.1 GCA_024763115.1 Desulfobulbaceae bacterium
ATGCTGCGCAGGCACAGGTAAGCGAGGAACGAGACTCCGAATGAACAAATCTAAGGCACTGGTAAACGCTTAGAGACTTAAATATTGCAAAGATTTATTCCCTGGTGAACGGTTACAATTTATGCACGGGACAGTTAACAGAGGTGCAAGATGAAGATTCTGGTCATTAATTCAGGTAGTTCATCCATTAAATATCAGCTGTTGGACATGGATACGGAAAATATTTTGGTCAGCGGTCTGGTGGAGCGCATCGGCGAGGAAAAGGCAGTATTAACCAGCAAAATAAATCCCGGCAACGAAACAGAAAAGATTATTAAAATTCAAACAGCTATTGCCGATCATAAAAGCGGCATGAAAAAGGTGGTCAGCCTGTTGGTTGATAAAGATAACGGCGTTATCAGCAACACTTCCGAGATCAGAGGTGTAGGCCACCGGGTAGTGCATGGCGGCGAATTTTTCCATGAACCCGCGCCACTTACTGATAAGGTAATAAAGGGCATTGAGGCCAACGTGCCTCTGGCCCCGCTTCATAACCCGGCCAATCTGGACGGCATACATGTAGCAAGGGAACTTTTCCCGGCGGCACAACAGGTGGCGGTATTTGATACGGCCTTTCACCAGAGTATGCCGCCCCACGCCTTTCTCTATGCCATTCCCTATAAGCTTTATGAACAGGACAGGATACGGCGTTACGGCTTCCACGGCACTTCTCATAAATTCGTGGCCGGTGAATGCGCCAGGCATCTGGACAGGCCGCTTGAACAGTGCAACCTTATTACCATCCATCTCGGCAATGGTTGCTCCATGGCGGCAGTAAAAGAGGGGCGCAGCGTGGATACCTCTCTGGGAATGACGCCTCTGGAGGGACTTATCATGGGGACGCGCAGCGGTGATATTGACCCTGCCCTGCATGCTATCCTTCACCGCTCCAGGGGTATGAATATTGAGGAGATTGATGCCATGTTAAACCGGCAGTCAGGTCTCAAGGGCTTATGCGGCATGAACGATATGCGCGATATCCACGCTGCTCGCCGCAACGGTGACAAAATGGCGCAACTGGCCTTTGATATGTTCGTCTATCGCATCAAAAAGTATATCGGCCAGTATTTTGCCGTGCTGGGCAGGGTGGATGCTCTGGTTTTTACTGCCGGCATCGGAGAAAATGACAGCGAGACGCGCCGTGCCGTTCTTTCCGGCCTTAAAGCCTTGCATATAATTATTGACAGCCGGGCCAATGAGAAAAGTTACGTTGACTGGATGCGTATCAGTGACTCGAAGAGTAGGGTGGAAGTGCTGGTAATCCGCACAAATGAGGAACTGGAGATCGCCCGGCAAACCTTGAAGACGCTTACTTAGGGCTCACACGAAAATAACTTCGCATTCCAAGGCGCAATTTGAACATTTAGAAAAGCGATCTGCAATTATGCAATCCTGGAACTTAGCCCTGCTACGCCGGCGGTTGCATGCAATTAGATCACCTCTCTAAATGTCCATATTACCCTCATCTTTGCCTGTTTGAGCCTGCTTGAACAGCACCAGTATGCTGTGCAGGCACAGGTAAGCGAACGAAGTGAGACTCCGCGTACTTTAGATATGTTCGATCAGGCTGTGGCAACATATTAACGCCATGTAAGACAGCCTGATCGGACGCAGATGAAGTGCAGCTGTATAGTTACGTTTCTTTTTGCTTGCCGAACGTGTCTGAGTTGCTATATTTGTTCTGATTTCAGTGAATACCGGCTTTTGATGAATTCGTAAAAACCTGTTTTGTCATGAGGCGCATGAAAGATAGGAAGAAAGGAAAGACGTGAAATCAGCATGTTGGTTTTATGCTCTTCATGAGCTTCATGAGCTTCATGGCTTGAGCTAACCATTGGTCAAGAGTTTTTGCGAAACCATCACTCTTTATCAAAACATATAATCTTTGCAATAGGCCATCTTGAAAAAGCAGATATTTTATTCAAGGAAGCCTGACGCTGTTTCCCGGGGTTTGAATTATGACCAGCTTAAATCAGGATAAAAAATTCCCCGAGGGCATGAAGCCTCTGGGCAAGAAAAAATTTAAATTCTCCTGCCATCCCGGGGTTTCATGTTACATGCTCTGCTGCCGTAATGTGGACATGTTGCTTTATCCCTATGATATCCTTCGTCTTAAAAACAGGATAGGAATGAGGTCGGATGAATTCATTGATCGTTTTGTCCGGATAACTCAGGGAAATAACCCTTTTTTTCCCTCTCTGGCCATGCAAATGAATTCTAAAAACTGCTGTCCGTTTCTGGGAGATGAAGGATGCCTGGTTTATGAAGACCGGCCTGCGGTATGCCGTACCTATCCCCTGGAAAGGGCCGTGGATCGAACTCCGCAAAAGGGTCAGCCCCAGGAATTTTATTTTCTTACTCAACATGACTACTGTAAGGGGCATGAAGAGGAGAAGGAGTGGACAGTCAAGGAATGGCTGCGGGATCAGAATTTAATGTATTATAATGCCATGGCCGATGTCTGGGCTGAAATGGACACCCTGTTTTCACAAAATCCCTGGGCCGGTGAGGGGGCTGCCGGCCCCAAGCAGAGAATGGCTTTCATGGTCTGTTATAATATTGACGGTTTCCGGGATTATGTTAATGAACATAGTATGCTTGATCATTTTAAGATACCCGGCTCCCGGAAGAGGATCATTGCCGGAGATGACGAGGCTCTGCTTAATTTCGGCTTTGACTGGCTGAAATTTATTCTGGCGGATATGCCGACTTTACAACCTAAACGTTGATTCTTTGATATAAAATATATTTCTACATAATATCAAATAGTTGACAAAAATATAAAAAACATTGGCCCTAACGGCTCAATAGTTAAGTTTTTTTGTATATTTTTTTTAATTTGTGTGTTACAAAATAATTGTACACATTATTAATGGAGTGTATAGTTATTTTTTTTTAATTGTTTTTCTGGAATTTGTCCGGGAAAACAGAGAACAGTAAAGGAGTAGTACGAGATGGCTGAAGGTACAGTAAAGTGGTTTAATGCTTCCAAAGGATTTGGTTTTATTGAAAAAGATGATGGAGCTGATGTTTTTGTCCATTATTCTGCAATTAAATCGGATGGTTACAAAACACTTGATGAAGGCGCACGGGTTAGGTTCGATGTTGTTGACGGACGCAAAGGTCCTGCCGCTGACAATGTTGAGCAACTGTAAAACCTGTATTAAATATTAAGACAAAAAAGCCCCGCTCCGGCGGGGCTTTTTTTTTGTCTAATAGTTCACTTAAAAATAATTTCTCGCAGCTAACCATTAGGCAGAATATAACCCTTGCGAATGGCATATTTAATCAGTTCGGCAGTGTTGTTAATGTTTATTTTCTTCAGCAAGTTGGCCCGGTGATGTTCCACGGTTCTGGTGCTGATTGACAGTAATTCAGCAATATCCCGGCTGGTTTTGCCCTCAGCCACGAGTTTTAATATCTGCCTCTCCCGGGGGGTAAGGGAATCGGCAGGAACATTTTTTTTGTCTCGGCAGGCGACAATCTCTTCATTGCTTAACTCTTTAGCCAGTACCGGCGAAATAAAATAATTTCCCTTCAGCACCGTATCTATGGCAATCAGCAGTTCGGAATCGGAATCTTCTTTCAGCACATAACCATCCGCGCCCGCTGCCATGGCATGACAGAGATACTGTTTGCTTTTATGCATGGTAAGCATAATAATTTTGACTTTCGGACAGATTTTTCCGGCCTCGCCGATTGCTTCCATGCCGCGCAGATTAGGCATGGAAATATCAAGCAGAATTACATCAGGGCATATTTTTTTTATAAAACTAAGTAGTTCCAGTCCGTCACCAACCTGGCCGATTATCGCATATGAGGGTTCTTCTTCGATAATTTTTTTAATACCATGGCGGATCAAGACATGATCGTCAGCCAGTACGACTCGACAAACACCCATTATTTTTCCCTTCCTCTGCCGTCCGGTTGTTGAAAAATCGGCACAGTAACCAATATTTCCGTGCCCCGGCCGATTTCGCTGTTAATCTTTATGGCGCCACCCAGGGTGCGAACCCGTTCAGCCATGGCCGTTAACCCCATTCCGCTTTCCAGGGACTTGCGGTTCAATACCTTGGCGACGTCAAACCCCCGACCATTATCTTTTACCAGTAATAACACATTTCCTTCCTTTTTTTCAATCTGAAAGAAAACATGGTCAGCGCCGGAATGTTTACCGATATTATTTAAAATTTCCTGGAGTATCCGATAGAGCATCCGCTGACCATTCTGATCAAAAAAATGATTTATTTCAATAAGCTCGCGGCTGGTCTCTATCCGGTGCAGTTTGGAAAAATTGCTGATCAGGTAATCAAGGGCCGGGTCGATGCCCAGATCATCCAGGGCCACCGGGCTGAGATCCCTGGACAGGCGCCGGGCATTTTCGATGATCATGTCAATGGCGGCCCGCAGTTCTTCACACTCCCGGATAAGAATTTTCTCTTCCCGGCCATTGGAGATTTTGCTGCGCAGGGCTCGCAGCTGAAGTTTCAAGGCGGCCAGGGACTGCCCCAGTTCATCATGCAGTTCCACGGAAATCCGCCGCCGTTCATCGTCTTGGGCCGACAGCAGTCTAACTGAAAGCTGATGGAGAATTTCTTCGGATTCCCGCAGGGCGTCTTCGGCCTTTTGCCGCTCCATATTTTCTTCCTGCAGCCGCTCATTGGCAGAGGTCAGTTCCCTGGTGCGCTGTTCCACCAGTTCTTCAAGATGGTTTTTATGCTTTTCCAGTTCTTCTTCAGATTTTTTCCGGCGATAAATATTGACGGAAAGTATTATTACCACAGCTTCCAGGGCCAGGGCTATACTCAGCAGGGTCCAGCCCAGGGCCTTGTTTTTCCAGAGAACTGATTCCGGTTCTCTGGTAACCACACTGCCGGGGGGCAGGGAGCTGTAACTGATTTGAAACTGTTTAAGTTTTGAGTAATTAAAAACAAAACGGTTGGTGCTGGTGGAACGAATGGGCAGTTCACTGCTTGACTTGCCACGCATCAGGTCAAGAACCATTATGCCGGCTTCCCTGCCCTGTTTGCTGAAATCAAGCATCTTGCCGCCCAGAACTCCCTGCTCAAGATAAAATTCCCAGACACTCAAAATGGGCACTTTGCATTTTGCCGATATCAACCGGCAGCTTCGTTCAAAGGAAAAAGTCTCGCCATTGCCGTCCTTGGTGTAATTCATCAGTAATACCAGGCTGTTTTTTTGCAGAGCGCTTACCTGGTCAAGCAAATCGCCCATAGTATAATTATCAAAAAAAATAATTTTCAGCCTGTCCTTAAACGGTTTCAACGCCTCTGTAACCAGCCGCCGGTTGATCCGGCCGGTCATGGTCTGATTGTCATTAATAACCACCAGCCGGCGACTGTCGGGAAAAAGATCAAGACCGACCCTGACTGTGGCTGTTACATCATAGGGTTCAAAAACAGCGCTGACATGTTCATCTTTTTCCGTCCGGCGCTTGAATTCACTCAGACCGCAAAACACCAGGGGGGTTGCCGGGAAAATTTCATTATGGAATTTAGTAAGGAAAAAATAAGCCAGGTCACCGACTCCGATTACTGCTGTCGGGCGCTGAGATTTGAACTTATTTTTAAAGTAATGGCGGGCGACCTGAAGTCTGGTTTCATTTTCAAGATGAAGCCCGTCAAGGTATTCGACATGAAGCTCAATATCATTGCGATCCTTGGCCAGTAAAACCTGACTTATACCCTGGTTTACCATATTTGAAAAGCTGAGGCCGCAGTGATAGGAATGCACTACCAGAATATCATGCCTGGGGAGTTCAACAGCCTGTCCGGCGGAAATTGAAATGAAGAGAAGAGCCGGGAAGAATATGCCGGACAACAGGCGCGACATGGTTAATTATGTTCCCTGGTTTTATGGAAAATAATATCAGGCCACTGCTCTTCAACAAAACGGATATGCCACTGTCCCGGAGCCAGGTAGGTCAGATAGCCTTCACTGTCCCTGGCAAGAGCAGCCTGATTTTTTCGTTCAAATTCCCGCAGCTTTTTTTTATCCCGACAGTCAACCCAGCGAGCTGCGGCATACTCCACCGGTTCATAAACGGCATCTACCCAGTATTCATCCTTAAGGCGGGCAATGGTAACATCAAACTGGAGAACCCCGACCGCGCCGAGAATATAGTCACTGCCGATTAGAGGCCGGAAAACCTGAACCGCTCCCTCTTCGGCCAGTTGCACCAGTCCCTTTTGCAGCTGTTTTACCTTAAGGGGATTTTTGAGAATCACCCGGCGGAAATGTTCCGGGGCAAAATTTGGGATTCCGGTGAATTTCAACTCTTCACGGCCGGTGAAGGTATCGCCTATTTTGATGGTACCGTGATTGTGGAGCCCGATAATGTCGCCGGCATAGGCGGTTTCTACGTTGGTGCGATCCTGGGCCATGAATATAATAGCATTGGCCAGGGTAATTTCCTTGCCCAGCCGGTGATGGACAACCTTCATTCCTCTGGTGAATTTGCCGGAACAGATACGGATAAAGGCAATGCGATCGCGATGGGCCGGATTCATGTTGGCCTGGATTTTAAAGGCGAAACCGGAAAATTGCTCTTCATAGGGCGACACCTCACGGCTCACCGCCCGGCGGATGCTCGGGCCGGGCGCCATTTCCACAAAATTGTCCAGCATTTCCCTGACCCCGAAATTATTGATAGCGCTGCCGAAAAATACCGGGGTCTGGCTGCCGCTGAGATAATGTTCCAGCTCAAGGGGATTGGCTGCGCCTTCAAGCAGTTCCACATCGTCACGCAGGGTATCGGCCTGGGAGCCTAAAAGTTCATCCAGCCGGGGATCATTTAAGTCGGTAATCAGCAGGCCGTCCTGCTCGCTGGTATGTTGGCCGGGAGTAAAGAGCTGAAGCTCATGGCGATAGAGATTATAAACGCCCTTGAAACTTTTTCCCATGCCGACAGGCCAGGTCATGGGCGTACATTCTACCTGAAGTTTATCTTCAATTTCAGAGAGGATATCAAGGGGATCCAGACCTTCACGGTCAAGTTTGTTAATAAAAGTCATGATCGGCGTATTGCGCAGGCGACAGACCTCCATTAATTTTTCCGTCTGCGGTTCAACGCCTTTGGCGCTGTCGATTACCATCAAGGCACTGTCCACTGCGGTGAGCACCCGGTAGGTATCTTCGGAAAAATCCTGATGGCCCGGCGTATCCAGCAGATTAATTTCAAAATCACGATAATTAAATTTCATCACCGAGGTGGTGACGGAAATTCCGCGATCCTTTTCAATGGCCATCCAGTCGCTGGTGGCATGACGCTGGGCCTTGCGTGATTTTACTGCGCCGGCCAGTTTTATTGCTCCGCCATAAAGCAGAAGTTTTTCAGTCAGGGTGGTTTTTCCGGCATCGGGATGGCTGATTATGCCGAATGTCCGGCGCTTGTCTATTTCTTTTTTGTAGTTTGTCGTCAATGCTTATTTCCGGTTTAATAGGGTTATTGATGCAAAAGTTTATCAGTCGGCAACTGCTCACGGGGTGCCGGATTATCAGAGTTTGCGCTTACCAGCACCTGTAAGTAACAGTGAAGCGGCGCCATACGATTACGGTAGTTACCAACATTAAGGGGCTTACCTCTTGAGTAGTTATATCTGTAAATTATAAAGGTAGCACAGAGTAGTGTAACAAGAAAAAACAGTTTAGCAACTTTTCCTGAGTTATAGTCCGGACTGTTATTAAAAAATATGGCTGAAAACAATTCTCAGTTTAAACTGCGAGGCGCAATGCGGCTCATATGTTAACATTTCTGTAAATAAATCGTTGCCTATGTTACAAAAATGTAACAGCAAAGCGGTGTCATACAGACATAATGGCTTATGGAAATTAAGTAAGCGTTCACCAGCTCCTCACGGAGTCTACGCTTACCTCTTTGCCCATTTCGGAGTCTCGTTCCTCGCTTACCTGCCTGCTTGAATAGCACCAGTATGCTGCGCAGACACAGGTAAGCGAGGAACGAGACTCCGAATGAACAGGTAAGCGCAGACTCCGAATCTAAGGCACTGGTAAACGCTTAGAGACTTAAATATTGCAAAG
>JANTGB010000090.1 GCA_024763115.1 Desulfobulbaceae bacterium
TTGAACCAAAGGGATAGGCAAAATGATCAACCAGGTTCCCTGTTTTTTGTTCAATAATCAGTTTGGAACCTAAAATTTCTTCTCTGACCTTTTGTAACGGCAATTTACTTAGATTTAAATGATGCACCGTATGAGCGCCGATGGTAACCAGGGGATCATTACTCAGTTCACGTATCTGCTGCCAGTTCATCTGCAGTTTATCATAATCACGGACAGCAATACCATGAGATGTAAAAACAGTCTCAAGCCTATCCTGCAATTCATTATGGGGAATAGTCAGAATAAGATCCCGGATAATATTATAAGCATTTTCTTTTTCCCCGGTTTCCAATGTCTTGAAAGAATACTTCTTTTCCGAAAAGGTAAAACTTATCCGTTCATTTTTCAAGATCAGATCTTCCAGCATATACCACCACGGTATCGCAGTCCTGTCAGGAAAAGAAGTGGTGACATAGACCGCAAACGGCGCCTGGTATTTGCGGAAAATCGGATAAATTATTTCATAGGCATCCGTGTATCCGTCATCAAAGGTAAAACAGACAAAGGGGGCGCCCCTTTTATTTGCAGCCTGGTTTTCATATAATTCATCAAGCGAGATTATTTCATAATTGCTGTTTTTAAAAAAAAGAATAAGTTCTTCCAGAAACTCAGGACTTGTTTCTATGCGGGAATTTGCCCTGATTCGCGGTTTATTGTCTGCCGGCAGGGTACGGTGCAGCACCAGAATAACGCCACTTCCGCCCCAGACAGGCTTAAGCAGCCTGTGAGCTTTTGTATATTTACAAAATGTTAAAACCGATCTCAAAAAAGTATGCTTAATGGAATTTGTCATTCGTCTATACAGCAATAAATTATCGTCCCTGCCGCGAATTTTATTTGCAAATAAAATGCCAGGCGCCCAGGAGGTTGTCCGAGAACAGGCATTTTTTCTCAAATCAGGTAAGCGTAGACTCCGAGGCGTTTGTCAAAAATAAGCACAGCCATGTAGTTGATGTTGCGAGCATTATTTTTGACAAATAACACAGAGTTGGGCAGGTAAGCGAGGTACGAGACTCCGCAGAAAGGGCATTCTCGGACAGCCTCCCAGGGCAAAAATGACCGCCGACAAAGCCGGCTTAATCTTTCAAGGCGGCCTTTACGTCTTTTTAAAAAACAATAATTCCGTATAAAGATTATCAATCCGGGTCGGCGTCAGATTCCGGCTCCGATAAAGGCGGGGATAGCGCAGGGTATAGTCAAAACCTCCAGCCGGGCAATGATCAACAACCAGCCTCTTGTCGATAACGGAAAACAGGGTATGATTTTTGGTCAGAAAAAACCGTTGTATTCCGGGAAACCATCTTTTAAAAAGGCGGGGACTGCTGATGTAATAAACCTGGGTAAATGAAATATGTTTTTTCCGTATTTTATTAAAAACCAAATAGCAATAGTCCTTTTCGTCTCCCGGTTTCACACAGATAAGATGATGGCAGTTGGGCAGGTCATGATCGTTAAAAAAAACCATATCCTCCGGCTTGAGCCTGGAACTGATAAAGGCGGGATCAGTAGAGAGATGCGCCCCGGCCGACCCGGCAAAGGAGGTAAAAAAGGGAAATATCTTCAGGCAACATTCCAGGGGGGCAAACTTGAATCTTTCCAGCACCCGGCCTGCTTCCAAAGACGGAGTCAAACTTGTTACTGTCATATCTTTGAGATTTAAGACAGCCAGAAGCAGCAGCAGACTTTGCCGACGATATTCTTCAAGCACATACCAGCAGAAAAGATTGCAGAGAGAGTAAATTTCGCCTGCAATTTCTCTCTCATGGAAAAAACAGCCGAGAAAGCCGACAACCTCATCTTCATCAATCAGGACATAACCGAAATGATCATATATAGTTGACCAGCGACAGCCGAGAAGCCTCCGCCACTCATCTCTATCCAGCCCCCTGACGGCAAAATGTTCTATCAACGGATATATTTTATCGAAAAGTTCTATTGTCGCCTTTTTGACTATTGCTGCCATAGCTGTGGGCTCAGTCTTCCTTACGCCGAACTTTTTTAAATCTTGCGCTCAAGTCAAGCTGATCGACAATCTTTATTTTTATCGGCACCTTGTAGGGTTGCAGATGTTGCAGGCAGAACTTTTTCAGGTTAATAATAAATTTTTTCCCGTCTTCTTTCTTTACCAGGCTTATGTCGGCGCAGACGATATTACCGGTTATATTATTTTTTTCCCCATAGACGAGAACCTCAGCCACATTATCAAAGGTCTGGATCAGGTTTTCCACCTCAGTGGGAAAAACCTTTTCCCCGCCGATATTGATAATATCGCAGTCACGGCCGTAAATCCGGTAATATTCCCCGTCAACTTCAACCCTGTCACCGGTAACAAACCAGCCGTCTTCGGTAAAGGGACTGGGAGAGTTAAGATAACCCAGCATGGCGGAGTGGGCCTTGATCTGGAGGATACCATCAACAACCCTGGTGGCAAAACCCTCGCCGCCGATCTTGACCCAGGGGGAATCGGAACTTCTGGATTTTGAACGCAGGGTGCCCACCTCGGTTGTACCGTACTTCTGAAGAATCGCGACGCCGGGGAACAGGGCAGCGCTTTTTTTCAGGGTGGACTCCAGCATGACTTCGGAACCGTAGGCAATATATTTTAATGATGACAGGTCATATCTGGAATAGGCTTCACTGAAGATGAGCAGGTTCATGAAGGTTGCCGACACCGGTAGAACTTCAACCTTATATTTTTCAATTACCCGGCAGACAATGTCGGGCAATCGCTCTTCAACCGTGACCAGACAGCTACAGTTGGAGAGAACATAGAGCAGGGTGTCAATACCGGCAATATGATCAAAGAGCAGAAAGGCCAGGGTGGTAAAATCCTTACGCTTAACCTTATATTTCTGCAGAAGATGCTCGACATCGTGGAGAATCGCCTTGGCCTTACCGGTTGTTCCGGAAGAAAAAAGTACCAGGCCCGGATGTTTTTCAGCCCGCAGTTTATCATAGAGAACATGGCGACCTTTACCGGGCAATTTTTTTATCCTAACCTGATCATCAGGAGTAAAAATAAATGATATTTCTCCCTGGGCAGTCTCGATAAATTCTTCTTTTCTGGTAGCTACCGCCGCAGTGAGCGGCACAATGACACAGCCCTGTTCAATTAAGGCCAGGAGCAGGGCAACAGCTTCAGGAGAAAAATCCCCCTCAAGCACAGTGACTGTCCCAGGTTGAATTTTCTCTTCCCGAAGGCGCTTGCTCCAGTAGCTGATCCGCTCAAGAAGATGAGGATAAGTATATGGCCGATCCTGCCAGATAATTGCGTTTTTATCCCCTTCACCGGCAAAACGTTCAAGAAAAAAATCTATAAACATGAACTCTTAAACTCCTCCCAGATAGAGAACCTGGCCGGTAACAAAATCACTTCCAGGCTGGATGAAAAAATCAATCACATTGCTTATATCCCCCATCTCACCAAAGCGGTGAATTGCCTGGCGGGCCAGCAGGGCATCCATTTTTTCCCGGGGCACGGAACGGATCAGATCTGTTTTCACCGGAGTCGGCCCCACGGCATTAACCGTGATGCCGAATGGAGCCAGCTCTCTGGCCAGAATCTCAGTAAGGGAAACGATTGCGGCCTTTGAAGCCGCATATATGGCCTCGCCCTCAAGCTTCAGGGGGGTGGCAACTGTGGCAAAATTGACAATGCGGCCAAACCCGGCGGCCTGCATAAGTTTCGCCGCCTCCCGACAAAAAAGAAAGGTGCCGACAACATTGGTATTTAATATTTTTTCCACCGTTGCCCTGGGAGTCAGGAGGATGTGGTTCATGGAGGCAATGCCGGCATTATTTACCAGGACATCCAGGCAACCGCAGGACTTCCTGATCGCGGCAAACATTTCCCGCACCTGCTCCTCATCGGCAACGTCAAGGCAATAATGATGATAATTTTCCAGATAAAAGTCCGCCTCTCCCCGACTGCAACCGAAAATCTCAAAACCTTTTTCGCTGTAATATTCACAAAGATATCTGCCGATGCCCTTGCGGGCGCCGGTTATCAACATGGTTTTTCGCCCAGTCATTATTACTTTCCGCTTTCAGCCAGTAATTTCTTTATATATCCAGCCAAGGCCCCGACATTTCGAAAGGGGCTGTTTCGTTGGGACATGGCCTTTTCATCAGCCAGGGTCACGGTTACGTTAAAGGTTTCGGCAATTTTCTGTTCCACGGCCACAATAAATGTTACCAGGCCGAGAGAATCAAGCTTACCATCTCCCCCGAAAACAACGGTGTCAACAGATCTTTCCAGCTGCCTGTCCGCAGGAAGAAGCTCATTAACTTCATCAATGGTTGTCAGGATCAGCTCAACAATATCTTTGTATTCAGGCACGGGTTTTCTCCTTTACAGACCTCGTTAAATAATCGTTAAATTAATGCGGTTTTCCGGACATTCTGCTGTAAATTTGCCCGGAGTCTCGTTCAAGGTTCAAAGTTTAGAGGATACCCGTTATCTCAAGGGGGCCGGCAACCTTGAACCCTGAACTTTGAACCTTTTAACCCGGACCAACCGTCCAATTTCGACCAAATTCCTTACTGGTAAAGAGTTTGCAGTCAATAACAAAAAGTTTTTACGAGATCTGCTTTATATAACTTTCCGGACAGCAACAGCAGCAGAGCATCTTTTACAGCCAATCACAATTCGGCCGGAGATGAATTATGCAATAGTTGTGCAAATGTGAATATTTTTCAGGAAATAAAACTGAATTACGGCAGGTACGCAAGGCTGGAGGCAAGGCAAAAGGGTATCTCGGACAACCATGTACCGCAATTACCCGAAGAACCAATCGGACTTCTACTTAGACACATCGTAGGAAATGTAATAGCCTATGCCGAAAGGAAGATTCTTACGAATGTAAAGATCAACCCAGGTATTCACATTAGCAATGGCTGATTTCGGCACATAAACAATATCATGCGCTTTCAAGGGGATATCCTGCGTTATATCAACGCCGGTCAGAGCATCTTCCACATTAACAATTTTAACAAACGGCTTTTTCAGGCCGTTCCGCCTGATGACTATAACCTCATCATCCAGGCTCCCATTCTTTAACCCTCCAGCCTTTGAAATTGCCTGAAGGATAGTCATATAGCTATCCATTTTTATCATGCCCGGGCTGGCCACCTCGCCATCCACATAAACATTTTGACTGTTAAGGGAGACAATGGAAACACTTATTTCAGGCTCCTTGAGAAATTTTGAATATTTATTTTTCAAGATTTCCGTCAGTTCGCCGACGCTGAGAGAGGCAGCCCTGACATCATGAACCAGCTGCAGAGAAATAAAACCATCCGGGCGCACCACAGCCTTTTGATTGAGATGAGCGCTATAATAAAATTTCACTGCAAGTTCATCATTCGGCTGAATGATGTAAGGAGGCATAGTTGCTTCAAGAGATTCTTCCTGGGGGTCAATTACTCCGGGCATACTCATCTGCACAGGAGTTTTCACGCTGTCGGCGCAACCCTGGAGACAAATCAGCAGCAGTGTCAGCAGACAACCGGACAGCAACGTCCGGACGACATAATGATAGAAATCCGCCACTGTTTCAGCCCGGCGGGTTTGTGGATGAAAACAGCCGAATATTTCCTGTCTTATTGGGCCACTCATTATTTTTTTCCCGTAAGCGTCTCATTTCCCAGCACATACTCAGCAAACAGGGCATAGGCCAAACTGACGGCAGCGCCAAGAATAATGCCGACAAGGATATTAAGCTTTTTTCTGGGTTTGACGGGCTTTATCGGCATTATTGGTTTTTCAATAACAACAACATTGGCCATTTTACGATTATCCATGGCATTATCAACCATGTTTTCTTCCAGCTTTACCATAAAATTCTTATAGCTTTCTTCCGTAATATCAACCTGAACCTGCAAGCGTTTTAATTTTATTTCTTTTTCAGATAATTCCTGCAGGCGATTTTTTAACAATTCCAACTCATTATTGATTGCAATATTTTTAGCCAGCTGAGAGTTAAACGCAACCTCGGCATCAATCTGCTCTTTTGCCAGCTCCTGATAAATAACATTTTTTCCGGTTCGGACATTTTTTTCACTGTTTTCATCAGCATCCGCCAGGAACTCACGCACCAGCTCTATTTTCTTCGATACCTCCCTTAGAAGCCTGCTATCCTCGGTATATTTATCTCTGATCTCATTTTCTTTTAATTTAAACTCCAGGAGTTTTCGCCGAGCATCATTAATATTTTTTTCCTGAGTTGATTGAACAAAAAGGCTCACATTTTCAGGAACGTTTTCCAGTTCCTCCTGCAGTGAAGCCATTTTATCCTGCAGAGCCACAGTATGGGTTTTGCCCTTTATCAATAAAGTTTTCAGATCAACAAGCTGCTGAACAAGAAACCTGCGCTGCTCATCAAGGGAATAAATCTGATTTTCCTGTTTAAATGTTTTCAATTCATCCTGGCAATCCTGTAACTTCCGCCTGTACTCCTCAACCTGTCGGCGGAGGAATTCACCCTGGGGATTTTTAAAAATAGCCAGATGTTTTTCCTTAAAAAGCTCAGTGAGCAGCTTTACCGCCTCTACTGCCGCCGCCGGATCTTTATGTTCAAAAGAAACAGCGATAACATTTGAGCCTTTAATATGTTCAACACTCAAATCTTTCCTGAATCTATCAATTGCCTTGCGAATCTTATTTTCCTTTTTATCGTCGGAGACAAGACCGGGATAAAGATTTTTTAAACCAAGTTCATTGATAACTTTTTCTATAAGTTCACTGCTGCGGAATATCTCGATCTCGGTGTTGATTATTTCCTCACTGTTAAATGCTAAAGATGGCCGCACCGCCTCCTTATCAACCTTGCCCACAGGGTGATATATGTATTCCCGGCCATATTTGATCATAACGCTTGAGACTATTTTATAAACAGGGGTCTGTAAAATCGTTATGATGGTAACGGCAACAACAATAACACTGAAAATCAACGCCATTCTGCTTTTATGCTTCCAGAATACGGTAATTAAATCATGCAGACTGTTTTCGCCTTCATGCTGTTCAAGAAATGAAGTCAGTTTATCCATTAAAAAATGTAACTACTCACCGGGGTAGTGATTAATTTTCCTATATAAAAAATTTAAGAACTCTTAACCAAAGCTCATTATTACACTGCAATACATTATTTTTCCAAAACACTCAATCTATTTAACTTAACAATAAAACAGCCATGCTACATATAACATACTTAGCGGATTCAGGAAATTTTTTTTTAAAATAAACTCACCGAAAAATTATCCTTAAGTAATTATCCTACAAAATACAGGCGCACCATTTTTACTTTTCGACAATACCAAGGGCCATTTCATCTGTTTATGGGGGATTTGCCAAGATAAGGGTTTACTCAAAAATAAATTAGTAGAGATAAGGTGTAATATGGACATTTAGAGAAGTGATCTGATTGCATGCAACCGCAGGCGTAGCAGGGCTACGTTGAGGATTGCCTAATTGCAGATCGCTTTACTAAATGTTCGGATTGCGCCTCGGAATGTGAAGTTATTTTTGAGTAAGCCCTAAGGCCCCACATGGGTTTTTAACAATTTGCGGTGAAAAAGTTGACAATTTTCCAGGTTGCAACTTTTTTATATTGCAAAGGGCGAAGAAGGCTGATAGTTTTACTGAATTTGTAACTATTCAACTTGAGAGCGGAAATTAACGAAAATCACCGAATGTAACTGTTCAAATGTGCTTTAGCTGTGCCCGAACAGGCCGGCGCAGCATACTAATGCAGCATACTAATTATGTAAGACAGATTGTTCGGGCCCGGATGAAGTGCAGCTGCACAGTTGCCTGAATTTTTAAATTAACTCGTGCTTTATTCCATTTTTTACCGTGATGGACAAAATTTAAGTATCGGACTGATGCCCCATCCCGGCGAAAGCCGGATTGAGCGCTGCATTAAGTTATATGGTAACCGTTCACCAGGGCACCATATTTACGATAACCTTCAGTCCTGTAAGTGTTTACCAGTGCCTTAGATTCGTTCGTTTGGGACTTCGAAGCATACTTGTGCTATTCGAGAAGGCCCAA
>JANTGB010000091.1 GCA_024763115.1 Desulfobulbaceae bacterium
GTAACTGCTCACAGGGCACCGCATATTTCCGCGATCAGTCCAGCTTACGTATGACTAATACGCTGCACCGACCTGATCACGAAAATCTCCGGCACCCTGTAAGCAGTTACAATTACAAGGGTTAGCGAAGTTAAGACGCTTACCCCGTGAGTAGTTACCAAATATAAACAAAAAATTAAAAATTAAAACGTAAACCAGCTTCTACCCAACGATGGGCGTTATCATATATACTTATCCAGTAATCCCGACCGTCAAAGAGATTGTGGACCGTAAAAAAGAGATCAAACGCGGTCTGTTCGCTGAGCTGAAACTCTTTGGTCACAGTCAGATCACAGATCATGGTACCATAATCTGAATTTAGGTTATCAGCCCGATGTTCATTCCACCACATATAACGACCGAATAATTCGGCAGTGAACAGTTGCGGATGCTGATAAAGAAGGGTTAACTTTCCCGTATAGGTGTCATCATTTTTTTTATTTCCATAATAATCCGTATAAACATAGCTGAAACTGGAAAGAACACTGAAATAATGCCATGCCGCTGTTTCCAGTTCCAGTTCATAGCCATATCGTTTCGCCTTGCCGCCGTTATATAAGGAGCCTGACGAGTCAAAATTCCACTCATCCTTTATCCTGTGCTCAAAAAAATTGGCTTTCAGCCGGCACCAGTTAAGGGCTGTGGACTCAACTCCTGCCTGATATGAGGTAACAGTCTCGGAATCAAGCCCCGAACCGCCGCCTTTGTAAATATCATATATATAAGGCTTTCTAAACCCGCGTGAAACCAGAAATCTCAACAGGGTCTGCTCACTCATCTGCCATGTGACTCCCAGGCCGGGACTGACCATATCGGCACTGGTCGACAGGTAATCATAGCGAATTCCCGGTATCAGGGTAATTGAACCAAAGGTAATAGTATCATTCAGATAAAGGCCCCAGCTTTCGTCATAATAAATATTACTTTCATCATCATAGCTGGTACGTTCAAATTCCCCGCCGAAAACCAGCAGATGCCCACCGGTTTGCCAGGTAAGCTGACTGCCGAACCCCTTGTTCAGGTTATCACTGACATCATCATAATACGATGTATTATCAGGAAGGCTATAGTAATTATTAACAAATTTCTGTTCATAGCGAAAGGCGTTTACATTAATATTAAGCTTGTCGGTAATAGTGGTATCAAAATTCAACTTTGACCAGAAGTGACGTTGACGCCCCTTTGCTCCAAAAGAAGATTCCGGCCAGTCAAAAAAACGCAGTTCCGGTTCAGAGTAGCCGGTGGTCATGGTGAGGAGGCTTGCGTGGGGCAGATCCAGGCTGAACTTGCCGTAAATGTTTTCCCGGTCATACATGCGATTATGGAGAAAGCCGTCGGAACTCTGGCTGCCGGCAGAGACAAAATAACCGGCATGTCCGGTTCTGCCGGCCAGGGAGGCGAAATATTCCTGGGAACTTTTTTCTCCATAAGAAGCGGAAACCAGCCCTTTGGGCCGAGTGGAGTTACCGGTATTTCCGGTTATTATATTAACAACGCCGCCAAGGGAAGAGCCCCAGGTGGAAGAGGCCGGGCCTTTTATCACTTCAATTCTGTCTATAATCTGCACAGGTATGCTGTTGAGCTCAGCCATTCCGCCGTATATAGAATTCCAGCGAATACCGTCAAGCAACACCAGCACATGCTCATAATCGGAATCCTGGATAAAAATAGTTGAGCTCTGATTAAAACCGCGACCATTAAACTGAATAAAGACACCCGGCAGGCGGTTTAAGATTTCCGCCACATTATGAGCATTCATCCGTTCTATGTCTGCTGCGGTGATGACGGAAACATTTTCCGCCACCCTTATCATGGGCTTGGGGAAACGAGCGGCAACCTCAACCAGCTCATCTTCAGTAAAATACATCTGCAGAAGGTCATCTTCCGTGCCGGTATCTTCCTGGGCCGGGACCGGCTGAACTGAAAAAAAGACAAACAGCAGAACCAGGATTAAAAGGGAAAAAAAGTGTTTAAACATTAAAGGGATTCCTGACCGGAGACGCAAAACTGTTTATAGAGAGTAACTACTCACCGGGTAAGCGACCAATGGGAGACTCCGGGAGATTTTTGCGATCAGGCCGACGCAACGTATTAGCCTCCGTAGGGTGCGTACTACGCACCATCCAAATTACCGGAAACAACAAAATTCCATAACCGCCAAAGTTATTATCGAAAGACACTTTACGTTCATATTTTAAGTTGGCCGATATTTGCGCCAACGCGAAACCAATGGTGTGTGATACGCACCATACACGTTTATGCAGGACATAAGCGCTTATACGGAAAATATAATAGTAAATTACCAATTTTTTTTACTACAGTCCAGAAAAAACCGGTCGGAATAAGCGCCTACAGGGGAATAAGCGCTTACAGGGAAATAAGCAGGCGAAACACGGAGCCCCGGCCCGGCTCACTGGCAAATTCCAGCTTCATACCCAGCTCCCTGGCAATCCCGTGGGCAATGGATAAACCCAGGCCGGTTCCCTCCCCTACTTCCTTGGTGGTAAAAAAAGGTTCCAGGCATCGTTCTTTTACCTCCGGCACCATGCCTGTGCCGTTATCTTTGATTTCCACAACTATCATATCCCCTGAATCCTGAAAAACACGAGCCCGAACCTGCGGCTTGCAGTCAGGATTTTCCCCCACCCTGCGGCTCACCGCGTACCGGGCGTTACTTAAAAAATTAACGACAATCTGTTCAAATTTATGAAGATCCGTCCTGATTCGCGGCAGACCAGCCGCAAGCTCTTCCCGCAGCTCAATGCCATTGGCCCTGAACTGTTCACGAAAAAATGAAAGAGAATTAGCCAAAGGCAGGCAGGGATCAATCATTTGCAGACTGCCCAGATCACTGCGGGCAAATGACCGGACATTTTTGATAATCTTTTCCGCCCGCCTGACCTGGGCTATAATATCAGAAACAGACTCCATTAATAAAGGATCATCGCCAAAAACCGGACTGGTTCTCACCCCTTCTGCGGCCAGTTGAATAACGGTCAGGGGTTGATGAATTTCATGGGCCATGCCCGAGGCCATTTCACCGAGCGAGGAAAGACGTCCGGCATGGGCCAGTTCCAGCTGTTTGGCAAACAGCTCCTTTTCCATTTTCTGCTGCTTGGTTATTTCATCCAGCAACCGCTGGTTGGTCTTGAGCAGTTCCTTATTTTTCTCCTTCAGCTCCGCCATAAGCCCGGCATTCTCCTTAAAAAGCAGAAATTTTTCCTCTGCTTTTTTCAAGGAAGCCCGCAGCTCGGTTTCATTCCAGGGTTTAAGAATATATTCATAAATCCGCCCCCGGTTAATCGCTTCAATAATATCCCCGACATCGCTGTAGGCGGTCAAAATTATCCTGATCGGGACGGGATCTATTTCATGCAGGGCCGTGAGCAGTTCAACCCCGCTTATTCCTGCCATTTTCTGGTCCACTACTATTATGGCCGTGTCCGGGTTTTCGGCAAAGACATCCAGGGCGTCAGCCCCGGAAAGAGCGGTCAGCACCTGAAAATCATCCCGAAAGGCGATCCGGAAATTACTTAAATTTATCTCCTCGTCATCGACATAAAGGAGCTTTGATTTCTCCATGCTATATTTTCTTCCTGAGTAACTGCTCACAGGGCACCGCATATTCGGAGTTGAAGTTTATGCCCTGTTTTTAAGGGTGCTTACCTGCGCGATCAGCCTGTCTTACATAGCACCTGTATGCTGCGCCGGTCTGATCACGAAAATCTCCCGGAGTCTCCCGCCGGTCGCATACCTGCACCCTGCAGGTAAGCGCAGACTCAGAGCAGTTACAAATACTCCAGTTTGCACTAATTAGGCGCTTACCCCATGAGTAGTTACCTTCTTGATTTATTTATACTTTGTTGGATTTGAGGTCTAATGCCTTTGACGGTAAATTTTTTTAGAACAGCACTCTTTTCAGTCCTCGCCTGACAGGGATAAGACCACTTCCACTTTAGTGAGTTAGCTGCTCCCCGAAATAGAATTATTCGGCCGGGCCGGTAATACCCGGCGCATTTTTCGGGGAAACCGGCAGCACAACCTCAAATTCAGCGCCATGGCCCTCGCTGCTTTCGACCAGAATCTCACCGCCATGCTCCTCTATAATAGCATAAGAAATAGACAAACCCAAGCCGGTGCCCGCTCCCGCCTCCTTGCTGGTAAAAAAAGGATCAAAAATCTTTTCCAGATCCCCGGCAACAATGCCGCAGCCGCTGTCTTTTATTAAAACATGAACATTTCCATCCTGCTGCCGGGTTTTGACGGTCACTGTTCCCTGGCCGCTGACGGCCTGCATGGCATTAAGCAGCAGGTTCAAAAATACCTGATTAATTTTACCGGGCATACAGGCAACCAGGGAAATCCGTCGATCATATTCACGGATAACGGTAATTCTATCTTTATATTCCGGCAGCACTAAAGCCAGAGCATTATCCAAGCTCTCGTTAACATCAACATCCTTGCTCACGGCCTCATCGTGACGGGAAAAACTCCGCAACTGGCAGACAATATCGCCGGTTCGCCGGACACCTTCACTAATATTAGCAAACAGGGTATCCGCGTCATCCAGCAGTCGACCACTGTTCAGCCCCTCTTTTTTAAAATCTTTAATTTCAGCCTCATTTTCATTGGCCGTCATTGCCTGACAATGGCCAACAATCTTCTTTATCTCCTCAATAGTCCGCTTAAGCGAGGGAAGCGCTCCGGAAATAAAATTAGTTGTATTGTTAATTTCATGGGCTATACCTGCTACCAGCTGCCCCAGAGAGGCCATTTTTTCAGACTGGACCAGCCGGGACTGGGTATTGCGCAGTTCGGTCAGGGCAGCAGTCAATCTTAAATTGGTTTCAACCAGAGCTTTATGCCGCTGGGATAACTGGGCGGTACGCCTGGCTACTTTTTCCTCCAGATTAAGTTTTAAATCATTAATTGTCTGAAATGAATTTTGCAAATTATCGACCAGATCAAGAAATGTCTGATTAAGAAAATCAATCTCACTTACCTCCTCCCTGCTGCCGGTCATTTCTCTAACTTTAAGCAATAATCCTTCAATGGGACGGGAGGCCTGCCGCACCACCAGAAAAGTGACAAGCATGGTCATAATAATAAAAACAAAGGTCAACAACAGGCCCTTGGAAACTACAGCCCTTAGTCCCTGGCGCAATGCCTCTTTATCAGTAATAATCTGCACAAAACCGATAACCTCTTTCTGCGTTTCCCTGTTTTCATCGTCAAGATAAAAATCTCCCAGGGAATCGGCGGGGGATAATATGGCGACAGGGGCCCGGAAACAAAAAGAATCATCATAAACCTGCACGGTCGTATGCTTATCGCCGTCAGACTCATTAGGGGCAGGAAGATGTTGAACAGCGCAAGCCTTGCCGATCATGGCGCTGCCGGGCCGCTGTTCAGTATAAAACTGCCGCCCATAGCGGTCATAAACAAATATACCCATCACTCCCGGCCGCTCCAACACTACCTGAACCGGTGAGCGCAGCTGCTCGACATTTTCGGCAAAAACCCCGAGACGAATGGTATAGGCCAACAGTTCAACCTCGTTTGTTCCAGCCGCAATTATCTGCCTGGTCAAAATATTCTTCTGCAAATCAATAAAAACCAGATTAATAATAATCACCATAATCAGCATTGCCAGCAGCAGGCCACTGAAGACACGACCACTGAAACTCCGCAGCCGTCTTTTAATCCGGGGGAAAAAATTCATGGCATATCCCCGTGATTTATCTTCAACCCGAAGCGGTCGGCAATTTTTTTATTAACTCCGGTTATTGCCTGTCTGGTTTTGACCGGCGGCAGCTCACTGATTGGAGTTCCGTTTAAAAATCTGCGAACCAGACCGGCGGCCTCCTTTCCCATGCCCTTAATATCAAAGGCAACAGCCAGCAGAGCCCCTGATTTAAGATATTTAGGAGCAAAGGTCATAACCGGAATTTTCCTTTCCAGAGAAAAAACAAAAAGCGCCTCCCGCCCCATAGGTGAAAAAAGGTAAACATCAGGCAGCATCCAGAGAAGATCAACTTGCGGATCAAGGGCTTTCAATCCCCGCAACACCTCGCGGTCGGAATGAATCAGACTGACGCTTAATGACAGGCCCAGCCCACGGGCCGCCCTTTCAGCCTCCCTGATAAAAGTCGCCCGTTGAGCCGGATTATATACCACGCCGATAAGTTTAACCTGGGGCAGCAGCCGTTTTACTGCCGCTAACTGTATTTCCGGGGCCACGTCCATATCAATACCGGTAATCCCGGCACGGCCCTTGGTCAGGCCGGCAGCATTTGGAGCCAACATATAAAAGATGGGAATATCGGTAAAATTAATGACGGCGGCCAGGGCCTTACGGCCAATGGCGAGAATGAGATCGGGGTTATGGCGGATAATTTCCCGACTCAGGACATCAGGGCCTGATATGTCGCTTATGATTATATTATGATACTGAACCGGCTGAATGCTTTTCCCGCACCGGGAAGGAAGACGGGTAAGAGCTTCCTGGAAGGAAGTGAGGGCGGTCTTATAGGGTTTAAGAGCAGAGCTTTGCACCACGGCAATTTCAACTGCGCAGGACTGTCTGGTAATGCTCAAAAAAACCAGCACCAGAATAAGACAAAATCCGTACGTGCGCTTAAGATGAAATAACAATGTTTTAAAATTTCTCTGCTGAGTGAAACATCGTAAGAATAGTCTCGTCTCTTTACCGTAACGACAAAATCTGTTTTCCAACATAGCAACATTCATACCTTAAAACAAGCTATTGCCTGATTTTGCTGTAACTTCTTCAAAGCTGATGACATCTCTCATCACACCGCTTTGCGGTGTGATGCTGCTTCGCCGCTCCGCGTCATAAGAATCAGGCGTGCCCCCGGTGGTTACGCATTTAGGCGCTTACGGCCATTGTCTAAACAATTTTTTGTTTTGATTTTTGCTAACTTATCCATATTTTGAGACTATTTACAACGAGTTACTCCAAGGCACTTTCACCCCTCAGGTAAGCGCTAGGAGGTTGTCCGAAAATAGGCATTTTTTCTCAAATCAAGACATTTAAAAAAAATAACACAGAGTTGGGCAGGTAAGCGAGGTACGAGACTCCGCAGAAAGGGCATTATCGGCTAGTACTCCTAGACTACGAGGGGACACTAAAAAGAGTCCTAAAAATTCTACGTCCACTTCTACTTTAGTGGGTTAGAACGTATCAGATCAAAATAGATAAGAAGATAGCCGACATGTTAAAAAATTCCTTTTCCGGTAGACCGCCAAGCAGATAAATATCATCTTCGATTCCAGTCAATATCCTGGTCATAATGACTTCATACCCCATATTAAGATAACCGTTATCGCCTTGGGCGTTGGTCAGAAATAAAAGATCACCCCCCTGATCGCGATAGGTCTTAAGCCGCCAGTTTACCTGGCTTATATTGGAATAAAGCCGGTTAAGATGTATAAGAGGAATCTGCAGGCCGCTGACAAAAAAATCCGACCTGGTGACCTGGTATGCCTCCGTAATACTGCGGGTTATCCCCAGGCTTAACAGATAAACCCGATCCCCGGTTGTCAGCGGGGCAAAGGCGGCAGTCAGCAAATCGGCAGATGATTTTCCTTTTAACAGCTTACTTCGTTCAGGAGAAAAAATTTGTCTTATTTTCCGCTTCCGTCGGCGAATATCAGGTTCATACTTGGGATTCTTGGCATAAAGGCGACAGGTAAAATCTTCAAGCAGGCTGAAATATCCGGCAACATGATGACGGATAAGGCGGACATCGGTAGGAGACAGGGCATTGGCAAGGTGCTTTTTTGTCTGGTGCAAACTCCGACAGCCGCCCAGGCAGCAAAGCAGGGCAAGACAGCAACAACAGCCTATTATCCATTTCATTATAACTACTCACGGGGTAGGCACCTAATATTCGCCAACCTCCTTACTTGTAACTGTTTACAGGGTGCCGGTAAGCGACC
>JANTGB010000092.1 GCA_024763115.1 Desulfobulbaceae bacterium
CCGTAGATTTTCGTGATCAGGTCGGCGCAGCGTATTAGTCATACGTAAGCCGGACTGATCGCGGAAATATGCGGTACCCTGTGAGCAGTTACTTTTTTTTAGATAATAGTAACTGTTAAATAAAAAGGTATAATGAGTTTTGTAATTCCGACCTAGGTCTTCTGAAATCGAAACCACTGTATCTGTAACTGCTTGCAGGTTGCCGGAGATTTTTGCGATTAGACTGGCGGAACATATTAGTCATATGCAAGCCGGTCTTATCGCGGAAATATCCGGCAACCTGTGAGCAGCTACCTGAAATCTACATGCTCTCCCGCCAGCGAACAGGGAAGGTCAGGGTTGCCTCGACACCTCCACCCTTTCTATTTTTTATCTCAATATCACCCTGATGTTCAACCATGATCTGTTTAACAATAACCAGGCTCAACCCCTTGGCGTATTTTTCATTCAGGGTCTGAGACGTGAAAAGTTTGTTCATGATTTTCGCCGGAATGTTTCGACCCCGATCAGCGACCCGGATTACCGGTTGTCCTTCGTGCCGGGTCAATTCTACTACAATTTTACTACCCGGATTCGAGGCCTCGCAGCTGTTTCGTAGAATATGAAGCAGGGCAATTTTTATAATGGAACGATTGGCCTTGACCGTAAGCGACTCAGCAGGCAGTTGTAAGTCAATTTTTATTGTTTTCTCTTTAATGACACTACAGGAATTAATTGCTTCTTTTATAATTTCCGAAAGATCTTCTTCGACAAAATAACGATTCTGCCTGTCTGCCAGTTCTTCAAAATTTTTAACGATGGCCTCAAGTTTGTAAGCCTGTTCGATTATAGCATTTAATTTTTCAGCCTCCCGTTCGCCAAGCTCTGGAAGTTTACGGGCCAGCAGTTTTGCCAGGCCTCCTATGACACTGGCGGGATTACGTACCTGGTCAGCTATTTTCAAGGCCATCTCGGCAATGGTTTTTTCATTTGCCAGGGATTCAAGCTCCCGGTTAAGCTGAAGAAGATCATTGTTTATCCGGTCAAGTTCAATGTTTCGAACGGATTTTTCCTGGAGCAGCTTGACAACTTCAGCATGCTTGGCCCGCAGGTTTTCCAGGTATGATTCCTCGGTATCGGCAAAGAGCTGGTCTTTGATTCCTGATGATTTTTTCTGCAGTTCTTCCCAGGTCAGGCGGCTTTTTTTCAGGCCATACAGACGAAGTGGCTGACCATAGTCGCCACCCTTTACAGTTATAGAATCCAGAACCTTTTTAAAGCCGGGAACAGGCTCTATTTCCTCCAGTTTAAAATCACGCGGGCAAGCTTTCTGTTCTTCTGATAGCCGCAGGCAGCCCCTGTTGCCGGCAAAAACCAGCTCCAGCCCGCCGGCGGAATCAGGTTCGGTAAAGGCGATAATTGAACTTCTGACTTTACCACCACCAAACATATTGAGCAGCAGACGTCCACCTTCAGAGGCGGCAACCGCCAGCTGGACAATTGCCAGCCGTCTGAACCCCAGGGTTGCGGCCAGCAGTTTAATTTTGCTGCGCAAGCGGGGAATATCCTGTCCCCGGTTGACGACCAGGGTCAGGATATGACTTGATTCTTTAATTTTCCAGGCCATTGCCATACCACAAGTGTTGTGTCGTCGGGCTGAATACGCCCCGGCGCAAAAAGAATATGTCCCCATAAGGATGAGGAGTATCGCCGGTCGGCCGGTAGTTCAAATCCGGGCAGAGACTGCTGGCCGTCGGTATGAGTTATTACCTGGAGCCGTTCAAAAGGGCCGAAGCGTTGGGCAATAACCTCCTGGCCGCGTAAATGGCCGACAACTCCGTTGCCGCCTGAGGGGCTTATCAGCTTGTTATCTATGTAGAACCGGCTGGAAACATTTCCCATTCCCGCACTTTGCAGGGTATGTTCCAGACGATCAAGCTGACAAACCTGAATTGCCAGTCCCCTGGTATCGGCCAGAGATTGTTCCAGGGAAGAAATTATGTACTCAACCGGCCAGAAAAGACCAAGCCGATCCAGTTCATCTCCGGCTTTTCCGGTAATCCGGGCTGCTTTGGGGCCGTGCCCGGCGCTGTCAATAACGGTAAAACGAACATAGCGCCCGTCATAGTGAACAAACAGGCCGTCCCCACTGGTATTCCCACATAGAGGGCGGGCAACAACAGCAGCATCCACCTCCAGTTTTAAAAAATTCAGCGGCCTGTTTCTTTCCGCCCATAAATCCGCGACAATCATGGTCTGATATTCGCATATTCCTTTCAGGCAGGCGGCAGGGCCTGTTTCCCCCGAACAGATAGAAAATTGATCAGCCAGCCGGACAACACTTTTAAGCCCGGCTCCCAGTCCTGAAAAATTGGCCTTATGGTAAATACCGGCCAAATCGGAGATTCCCGGCCCCATGTCCAGGCTGACAACAGCCAAACTGCTTTTGCATGCAAATTTCAATCCAACTAATCTGATTTTACCATTTCTGGTCTTGTGCTGCAGATGGTTATGGGCCAGTTCGCTGGCAACCAGCACTGCTTCATCCTGCCGTTTCGACGAAAATTTCAGCTTTGCGGCAAAACTACCGGCAATTCGTTTGGCAACCGTGGTGTCGGCCAGGATGTTGATCTCAATTTCCTTAAAGTAAATTTCCGCAGCCAGCCCCTGGACGTTCATCTATTCTCCTGCAGCCTGTTTAAGCCCTGTTCGACATCAAGGGCAAACCCAACTCCTTTAAGTTCTATGCCGAAATCAAGCAGGGTAATTACCACCGGCACAGACAGGCCGACAATTACCACCCTGGTTCGCATAATATTAAGGCTTGCTGCCAGCTTTTCCAGATTATTAGCCAGATAAGAATCTACCACCTCGACATCATGGAGATCAATTATCACCCCTCCGGCCTGATGTTTACCGGCCATTTCGGTGATATGGTCAAAGAGAGCGGCAATTCCCGCATCATCTATTTCTTCCTGGATGGAAACCAGCAGGGAGTTACTGAGAGGGAAAACGGAAAAAGGTAACATTGATATATTTTACAGGATTTGTTCATCTACCTGTAAATTAACCTTTCGCATTTCTTTTTCTTTCTGTAAAAGTTTGCTGATTGCAAAATGAAGACCATCAGTCATTCGGCCCCGTACAGTCAAACTGCTCATATCAACCGAGCCCTGAGCAATTATCCTGGCCATACGGGGGCCGACCCCGGTGATAATTGCCTGGCTGCCCATGAATTTTGCGGCGTTCACAGTCTGGAGAATATGGTTTGCCACGTCGGCATCCACTGTCGGCACACCGGTAATGTCAATTATGACAAAGGGGGCCCTGGTTCGTTCAATGGCCTCCAGCAGCATCTCCATGGCAATTCGGGCCCGGTGACTGTCCACCGAGCCGATGAGCGGCAGGGCGATAATGCCGTCCCAGACTTCAATGACCGGAGTAGACAGTTCAAGGATTTCATCCTGGAGATGACGGATGTCCTCATCCCGAGTTTCAATAAGTTTGTTCTGCTGATCAAGAATAATTTTTTCCTGTTCCAGCCGGCTGGTAATATCAATAAAATTTTCCACACAGCCGACGGTTTCACCCTTGTAATTTTTCAGGGGACGGCTGGTATATTCAACTGCTATTTCCTTTTCATCGTGACGCAGTAAGGTCTGACCGTGATTAATTTTATCATTCTTAACCGACAGGCGGCAGGTACAGGAATCGGTCTGACACATAGGGGTGTTGAAAATTTCAAAACATTTACGATCAAAACAATCACCCGGAGAACGGCCCACCATTTCCGCTCCAGTGGCATTAATCATCAGGATATTATGCTCAAGATCAGTTACAAATATACCGGATGTTATGGCATTTATAATTTCCGACAAAAAACCTTCATCTTTATAAATCTCATCAAGTTTATTCATTGTTTTGCCTCCGGGCAGGGGTCACAAGGGGCATTTGACTTGCAGTAATAGAAAATCATGCTAATTTAGTTACATTATTATTAAATAAAAAATATCTTCATTAGTAAAGGACAAGTTGTATTTTACCTTAGTTAAGGATAAAAAGACAGGTTGTATTTTATATAGTCAACAAGGGTCATGTCCTGAAAAAATTAATTGTTCGTTCATGGCAGTTTTTCGCCCCCGACCTGAATAGTTATAAAAAATCATGAAAGCAAAGAGTTTTTCATTATTGAAAAAATCATGGCCCTTGCTTGTTCTGTTGCCGATGATGGCGACCATGATATATTTTCTTCCTGATCTGGTCAAGGTTCGTCAGATCCAGACCAGGGTTGTCAGCCGGATCAGCACAAGCTGCGGCTGCGACCTGAAAATGGCCTCCATGCGCTGGCACTGGACCCCCCTGCCTCATCTTACCCTGAAAAAAGTCCGGGTAAAACATTCCGCCTTTACTGCTGAAATTCCCAAAATAACCCTTTCCCCCCAATGGTCTGCTCTGTTGCATCATCAGGCCGGTATAGGTCGGGTTGAACTTGACAACCCGCAGATAACCATCATTGGCGCACCACCAGCC
Organism: Desulfobulbaceae bacterium; assembly: GCA_024763115.1. Taxonomy (GTDB): domain Bacteria; phylum Desulfobacterota; class Desulfobulbia; order Desulfobulbales; family SURF-16; genus JANTFJ01. The sequence goes on from JANTGB010000092.1 coordinate 4,510, forward strand.
GGCAGACAGGGACAGGGAGAAATTTTTACTCCTCCATCGGTAACTGTTGTCATAAAAAACGGGCGGATTTCGGTGGATTCCATACCAGCTCCCAGGATTAAAGCCGGTGGACTTAACTGCCGTAATATTAACGGCACAGTAACTTCAACTGCTGATATTGTCCGAATGGAACTAGATTTTATCCCGACTTTTGCCAAAAATATTTCTCTTGCCGGCAAATTTAACCCCCAGGATTTTACTTACAGTTTTTTGCTTAACAGCAGTAATTTTCAGTTGACCAAACTCCTGGACGATAAAAATGGTGATATTTTTATCCCCCTTGACTCGACAATTAATTTTTCAATTCAGGCCGGCGGTAAGGGTCTGGATAATTTTGATTTAAGCATAAATGGCGAATTGCCTGATCTGGCGGTCAAACGGCTGGATAAACCTGCCCGCTTTGATCTGGCAGGCGGCACTCTGCGGCTCAGTAAAAATGGCGGTAATATGAGTATAGGACTGCTGGATGTCCAGGCCAATGAGCCGGAATTAACCCTTAACGGTTCAATAGAACGCTATTTTCCGGAAAAATCAGCCCTACCTTTCTGGCGTCTTGATTTAACTGCGGAAGAGACCGATCTTACTGCGGTAGGCCATGATATAATGACTGTTTTTGCTGATAATAAGATTGCCCGGACAGTCTGCAATATAGTTCGTGAGGCCCAGATTGATGAGGCCCATTATGTTTTTGACGGCCCGCTTGCCGATTTTAACTGTCTGGATAAAATGTTGATTGAGGTGGATATTGCCACCTCGACGATTTATCTTCCGGCCCCGGATCTTCTCCTGACCAGGGCTGCAGGGCCCATTGTCATCAAAAACGGCAAATTAAGCGGCGCTAATCTCACCGCCCGGCTGAACAACAGCAAGGGGACAAACGGTTCGGTGATAGTAGGAATCTCGAAAGGCCTCAAAGACTTTTATCTTGATCTTGATATTGACGCTGATATAAATGAGCTTCCCGCTGCTCTGCGCCATCTTATTCATCTGCCTGATTTTCAGGCTGAAATGACAAAGTTTCATGGTGCAGGCAGGGCAAACGGGCATCTGACCATGGGAGATGCCCTTGACGATTTTACAGTCAAGGTTGCCGTTACCGACATGAGCCGGGCAACAGTTGATTATGATCGACTTTCCTGGCGGATCGCCCCAACCGGCGGCAGGCTTGACATCAGCGACCAGACTGCCCGCTGGACTGATTTTTCTGCTGAAATCGGCCCTCATGTTATTAATTCAACCAACGGCAGCGCCTCCTGGAAGAACGAAGCGGAACTGGCAATAACTTCGCTGGACGCTGATCTTGAGCCGCAATCGTTATTTGCCGAATTAATCAGTTATCCTGTTCTGGCTGGAGAAATAAAACAGGCCGTAAAAACAATTTCTGCAAAGACGACCGGGGAAAAATCACTTCATCTGGACAATGCTGAACTGCATGGCCCGTTTTTCCGACCCGCAGCCTGGAAATATCAATTTTCCGCCCTGGTTGATGATGTTGGTTTTACCAGCCCCTTACTACCGGATAAAGTGCTCATAAAAAATAGTAATATAAGTTTTAACCAGGATCAGGGTGTTGTTCAGAACTGTAATGCGGTTTTCCTTGCCGAGCCTCTCAATTTTAACGGCATCCTGCAGCATCATTACTGGCATGACTGGTTTGGCGGTCGCCTGACTTTTAATGTTATCCTTAATGAAAAAAAGTGGGACCGGCTGCTGGAAAAGAATTTGGTTCCCCTGACTTTTTTTCCGAAAGTTCCCTGCAGACTCAAAGATTTTACTGTGGCCTGGGAAGCCGGAGGGACCACGATAAACGGAGCTGTTATTGCCTCCGGCTCCGATGATTCACGGCCGCGGGCCGATATTTATTACCAACGGAAAAATAATGAGCTGATTCAATTTAATTGCCTAATCAATGAAAAGGATAAAAGCGGAAAAATTAATATAAGTCATCTTCAGCCAGGCAATGAGTACATTATTTCCTGGCTGGGAGAATTGGATGTTGCCACCTTGAATGAGCTGTTTGTCAGTCCCTTCAGTAGCGGTATTGTAAACGGTACTTTCGCTCTCAAGATAAAAGAATTTAATCCCAGCGCCTTCAGCGGGGTAGGACGGATTGAAAATTTAAGCTGTTCCTGGGGAGATCAGCAGGATACTCTTGAGGTAAAACGACTTTTTATCCATGGTAACGGCAGCAAGATTCTGCTTGATGATCTGGAACTCAGTCTCAGGGATGAAACAATCAGGGGAAGAGGGCTGATAACGGCCATGCCCGGCTCTTTGCATCTTGATATTGATTGTGCCTCGCCCTGGTTGTCCTGGTCGACTATTGATGCTTTTCGTACAGGGTTACAGACGAAAACAGCAGATAAACTCCCCTTGACTCTGACCGGCAGGGTGAATTTCGACCTTGCCGTTTTTTCCTACTGTCCAGCATATCACAATGATATCACCCCGGCAAAATTTATCTGGACACCGTTCAAGGGTATATTAAGCCTGCATGATAACGGCAAAAAAAGTTTCAATATTGAGTCATCGCAACTTTGCGGCCTGGATATGCGCGGGCTGCTGGAATGGCATGATGGACAGGGAGAGCGAAGGCTGACTATTACCGGCAACAAAGACAATCATGATCGCTTTGAGGAATTGCTGCCCTGTCTTAATGTAACCAACAGTTCAATTGAAGGTCGATTTAAATTCAATTGCGCTCTTAAGGGTACGGAAAAAGAATGGACGGACGGCAAATTTTCTCTCAATTCTTCCAAAGGAAATATGCGGCAGATGATCCTGCTGTCAAATATTTTCCGGGTAATAAATTTTACCGACCTGCTTCGTGATTACCGGGAAAGCGGCTTCCCCTATTCACAGCTGGACATTAAAGGTCATGTGGAATCCAACAATATTATTCTGGATAAAGCCAGGATAAATGGTCGCGGCCTGGATATGCTGGGAGAGGGCCGGGTAAATCTCGCCACCCTTGATTCTGATTTTACCATCTATGTTATTCCCTTGAAAACCATTGATTCCGTTTTAAATATGGTACCGGTCATCGGCAGGGCGGTTGGCGGTCGCAAGGGGCATATTGTAACTATTCCAATCAGTATCAGTGGGGAGATAACAGACCCGGAGGTTAATGTCATGTCTGCTAAAGCCGTGGGCCTGTCCACCTTGAATTGGATAGGAGACACCCTGCTGCTGCCCTATGATTTATTTGTCAAGCCCTTTACCGATGATGAAAAAATCGATCAATAACCGAAACCATAATTGATTATCGGCGTTGAGGCTGATAATCCGGTACGGTAAGCGCTTTGGGCACATCACCATGACAAAATAAAAAAATAACGGTAACTGCTCACATGGTACCGCATATTTCCGCGATCAGTCCGGCTTACGTATGACTAATACGCTGCGCCGACCTGATCACGAAAATCTACGGCACCATGTAACCAGTTACA
>JANTGB010000093.1 GCA_024763115.1 Desulfobulbaceae bacterium
CCAGTGTCTTAGATTCGTTCGTTTGGGACTTCGAAGCATACTTGTGCTATTCGAGAAGGCCCAAACGGGCGAAGATGAGGTGCTGGTGAACGCTTACCCGGCAGGGGACAGGGAAACGACCAGCGGGAGACTCCAGGTAAGCGACCAGCGGGAGACTCCAGGTAAGCGACCAGCGGGAGACTCCGTGATATTTTTGTGACCTGTCCGGCACAGAGAATTAATCATACGTAAGCCAGGAATGATCGAGAAAAAATTCGGTGTCCGTGAACAGTTACGGATCGGTGGTTGGGGCAGTTTTTCGCCCCTACCTGAATAGTTACAATTATGCATGGTTACAAAAGTTAAGGAATAAATATCATGACTGATTCGCAAGAAATCGACATAGGAAGCGTTATTGGCGGATTTAAGATTGAAAAAGAACTGGGCCGGGGGGGGATGGGGGTTGTCTACCGGGCTCATGAGCTTTCTCTTAACAGAAAAATTGCCCTTAAAATCCTGTCTGAAAGACTTTCCAACGACAAGGAGTTTATAGAACGTTTCAAAAGAGAGGCCCGGGTTGTCGCTGCTCTTAATCACCCGAATATTGTCAATATTCTTTCTTACGGTGAAGAACAGGGTCTTTATTATTTTGCCATGGAATATGTCAAGGGAACTGATCTGGGCAAGATTCTCAAAGAAAAAAAAGAAATCCCCCTGGATCAGGCCCTTTCCATCACTACCCAGATTGCCGACGCACTCGAGGAAGCGGCAGCGCGAGGTGTTGTCCACCGTGACTTGAAGCCTTCTAATATCATGATTGATTCCATGGGCAGGATAAAGGTAACGGATTTCGGCATAGCCTACTTTCAAGATGCGGAATCACAATTAACCCGTACCGGTCTTTACATGGGAACCCCGGAATTCTCTTCTCCGGAACAGGCCAGAGGCGCACCCCTTGACGTCCGCAGTGATATTTTTTCACTTGGTGCCATACTGTATAAAATGTTGTCCGGAACCCCCCCGGTCAGCGGCGAATCTCCCCTGGCTGTTGTTGCTAAAATATTGACTGAACCAATTATCCCTATCAGCCGGATTAAGCCCACTCTTCCTCATTTAGTTGCTGAACTGGTGGACAAAATGATGGCCAAGGACATTGAGGCCAGATTCCAGACGCCAACTGAAGTAATGGCGGCAATCAGTGATTGCTTAAAAAACTTAAAAGAAGAAACTCCTTTAACCAAAAGCATTCTGCTGAAAAAAAATTCCTCGCCTCCTCCTGTGCCGCCAAAAAACAATAAAGCAAAAAATATAGGTATCATTGTTGGCGTCATTCTGGCAATTCTTTTATCCATGTGGTCAATTGATGCCTTTTTTCTCCAGGAGAAACCGACTACGAACTCAATGGAATCTATGGCGAAAAAAGATAATAAAATCGCAATGGTTCAGCCTGGTTCAGCTTCATTAACCGAATCAGAAAATAAAACACCTGAGCCTGAGGTAAAAAAAGAACCGGCAGTTGCCTCTCCTGATTCAGCTGAAAAACCAGTCAATAAAATCAGCGAAAAAGCTCCGCCCCAAAAAACAGAAACAAAAATTACCAGGCTTCCCTCCCCTCCGCCCCTGCCGAAGACCCCAAAGATCCTGCTGATTGTTTCCGGGGATGAAAACCTGGTTCCCTTTGTCCGGGCTAATCTTGAATCGGTTATCGTCAACAGCGGCCTGAAGGCTTCATCTGTTACTGAAATCCCGATCTTAAGGGAAAAAATGCAAATGGGACATATGCCCATTACCCGGCATGAGGTTCAGCGTTATGTGCCCAAGGGGCAGGCCCAGATTCTCCTGCTGGCCGAGGTGCGGGAAACCGGCTCCATGCCTCTCAATTATTACGGCCGCACCCAGACGCTTACCAGTGCGAGCTTTTCCGTAAGAGCCATTGACATTGAGACAGGAACTTCGGCTGCGTCGCCGGGTATGGCCACGGCAAAATTTACGCCGATTAATCTTGATAAGGAAATGAAAAGAGCGGTTAATTCCGCTGCCGGGGAAATGGGTGAGTCAATTAAAAAATATTGGCGGCAAAAAATTAATAAAACGGCAAAAAATTGAATGCCGGCAAACACAACCTGTCTCTTTTCAGAGACAAACAAATGGTCTTTTAGCGGAGATAGCCCTTTTCTTCCAGAAACAGCAATACTTCTTGAGCTGCTTCAGCCGGACTTACTTCAGTGGTGTCGATAGTAAGTTCAGGAGAACTGGGCTTGGCATATGGATCCGACACTCCAGTGAAACTTTTTATTTTTCCATCCCTGGCCTTGGCATACAGCCCCTTGCGATCCCGCTGTTCACAGACCTTGATGGGCGTAGCCATAAATACCTCGATATAGCCGCCATACCTGCTTATCAGCTCCCGGTTAATCCTTCTCGATTCTTCATAGGGAGCAATAGGCGCACAAAGGGCAATACCGCCGTTCTTGGTTATTTCTCCGGCAACAAAACCGATCCTGGTCGTATTCAGATTACGATGTTCCCTGGTAAAAGTAAGTTCACTGGAAAGATTTTTCCGAACAATATCACCATCCAGCAGAGTAACGGGACGATCCCGCATTTCCATGAATTTAACCAGCAGCACCTTGGCCAGGGTTGATTTACCGGAACCTGAAAGCCCGGTAATAAAAATCGTAAATCCCTGCCTGGAACGAGGCGGGAAAGCATGACGCAATTCCGCGACAACTTCAGGATAAGAAAACCAGGATGGAATTTCAATATCATTTTCCAACCGCCGTTTCAGTTCTCCCGAAGATATATGTTTGATATTCATCCCCGGCTGGATTTCTTCCTCCGGCAGATACTGGGCCTTGTCCTCTACATAGACCATTCTCCGGGCCGCAATCATCTTTATCCCGGTTTCATCCTCGTATTGGCGGACAAGTTCCTGGGCTGCATGGGGCGGATAAAAATTTTCATGCTGGAGATTGCTGGCAAACGGATCACCATGATCGGCTTCCACCAGAAAATGACTGCAGCCGAAATTCTTTTTAATAATAGCCTGCCAGAGGGCTTCTCTGGGACCGGCCTGCCGGGAGGCCAGGGGCAGTAACCCAAGTGAAATCATGTTCCTGGGGAATTTTTTGACAATTTCCTGGTAACAGCAGACATGAGTGTAATGATCCAGGTTACCGGGATGGTCAAGGCCAACCATTGGTTGAAGAAAAACACTGGCTCCGGCCTCTCTGGCAGCCTGCTGAATCATTTCCTTGTGAGCGCAATGAAGATAAGCCTCTGTATGGAAACCGACTATTCGCCGCCAGCCATTAAGGGTAAAAAGGCGATGAGCCTCGGAAGGAGTCAGACGTAATTCCTTGAAATCATAATGCACAGGCAGGCTTATTCCCTCCAGACGACCACTTATGTACCAGTCGTGTCGGGCAAAAAAAGTTCGAACACCGGGATGAAGATCAGGGTCACTGGTGCCATAGACAGCCTGGGCTTCCTGTTTCAGGTCAGGCTGCCAGATATCGCCGATCGTCAGAATGGCCAGCATAAATCCTTCACTGTCATTCAGGGCAAGACAGTTGCCGGGCTTTAAAACCGACGCAGTTTTCTCATCAACATCAAGACAGATCGGCATCGGCCATATTGTCCCGTCAACAAGACGCATATTTTTCAGCACCTCTTCATAATCCTGCCGGTCAAGATAGCCGGACAGGGGATACATCCCCCTGTTCAGCAAAAGTTCAAGATCACAGAGCTGCTGATTATTTAAATCTACCGACGGATAGGAAAGAGCGGCCTTTTTCAATTCTTCAATACGACGAAAATGAACCAGCAGGCTTTCTGAATAGTCATTTACTACTAAATTATTTACCATTTTTTATTGTGGGATATTTGAGTTGGATTGCTTATGGCCTCATATTATAAGAATTTTATCACAACCTTGCGAAAATCACAAAAATCTTGTCGCATTTTAACTACATGGATCAAAAAATCCGGCGTCCTGTGAACAGTAACGCTATTTCTTGAACAACTTTGGAACTACATGATTTCGTTTAAGCAACTTATAAAAATCTGTTCTGTTGCGACCGGCAAGCATAGCGGCCCTGGTAACATTGCCCTGGGTAGTTTTCAGCAGATTTACCAGATAGTTTTGTTCAAATGAGCGCTTGGCCCTGGCAAAAGGAATAATTTCCGAAGTATTTTCCTGCAGTGCGCTTTGCAGGAGATTAGCAGTAATAATTGGTGAAGGAGAAAGAGCGACTGCCTGTTCGACAATATTAAACAACTGCCTTACATTGCCGGGCCAGGATGCCTCCATCAGCAGTTTGATGGCATTTGGCGCAAAGCCGTTTATCTGTTTTTTGTTATTGGCCGCCTGGATGGCGGCAAAGTGGTTGGCCAGCAAAGGGATATCCTCACGACGGTCGCTGAGGCAGGGAATTTCCAGGCTGACCACATTAAGACGGTAATAGAGATCCTCGCGAAATTTTTTTTCAGCAATTGCTTTGGGCAGATCATGATGGGTAGCGGAAATTATTCTTAGATCAATCGGTATGGAGGTAGTGGAGCCCACCGGCCTGATCCGCCTTTCCTGAAGAACCCGCAGCAGCTTAACCTGAAGGACAAGAGGCATGTCGCCTATTTCATCAAGAAATAATGTTCCCCCTTCGGCAGCCTGGAAAAGTCCGACATAATTTTTTTCAGCCCCGGTAAAAGATCCCTTGGTGTGGCCGAATAATTCCGACTCAAGCAGGGCCTCGGGAATCGCTCCGCAATTAACCGGCATAAACGGCTTATTTCTCCTGGGACTGGCCCGATGAATAGCCTGGGCCAGCAGTTCTTTTCCTGTGCCGGAATCTCCGCGAATAAGGACAGTAGCATCATTTTCAGCCAAAATCCTGGCCTTACGCAGCAAACTTTCCATAATTGCGCTTTTAGAGATGATATCCTGACGCCAGGCATGATCCTTATCCTCATCATTATCACTATCAGCCCCGGATAACTGCAGGGCTGAATCTACTTCCATAATTAATTTCCTGGCATCAATGGGCTTGGGAAGAAAAGCAATTACTCCCTTATGGGTGGCATCAACCGCCTCAGGGATGGAACCATGAGCCGTAATAATGATTACCGGCAGGCCGCCGTCTTTCTGCTGAACAGCTTCAAACAGGGCAAGCCCGTCCATTCCTTCCATGCGCAGATCAGTAATTACCAGATCCGGATTAAATACCGGCAACTGAGCCATTGCCTGTTCTCCACTTTCTGCGCTAAGCACCTTATAACCCGCCCCCTGGAGACGCAAGGTATACAGCCGCAGCAAATCGCGATCGTCATCAACCAGCAATATTCTTGCCTGGGCCGGAGATGATTTTGTTTCCGATTCCTTAAGAGGAATTATCATTTTTCCCGTTCACTCATTAATTTTTCTATTTTTTTCAACTGTTCCAGCTTTAAACGCAGAGAATTAATCTTCCGCCTCCCCTCATCCAGTTTTTCACTCTGGCGGGCAGTCTTTTTTTGGTAAGCAAGAAGCCTGCCGACTATTTCAACAAGACCATCGAACCGGGAGTCAGCCTCAGGGGACAATTTCTGCTGTTCCCGGAGCAGGGTTAATGAATATTCACTGGATTCGCTTGTGTCTTCGACAAAAGCCAGGCAGGCCGCCAATAAACGATTTTTCGAATCCGGATTTTCCTTAAATATTTTTTGGGCCTGTTCCTTTTCCCGCCGTCTTTGTTCAGGTGTCATTTTAAGGCTGCCGGCCAGACAGGAAAGAAAATCACTAGTCAGTGGGGGTTTACAAACAATTTTGGTTTTCGGCGCTTCACGGCAATCAGGAGGCACCAGCCATCCAACGCAGCCGTTAAGTGAGCAAATCAAAATTACTGCTATAATCAAGCGAGAAAAAATCATGACAATTTACCTTGAGGCAAAACAATTATAAAATGAGCTCCCTTCTCCTCTCCGTCGACAAGTTCAACAGTACCGCCATGATTGGCAACATATTCTTTAACAATGGCTAGTCCCAGCCCGGATCCTTTGACTGGAGCGCTATCAGGCGACTTTCCCTGAAAAAAGGGTGAAAATATTTTATCCACATCCTGCCCGGCAATGCCTGAGCCAGAATCAATAATCTCGATTATAACATTTTGTTTTTGTTTTTTTGTCTTAATTTTTATCCTGCCCTTCCGGTGGGTATACTTAAGACTGTTTGACAGAAGATTATCAATTACAGTTCTAATTTGCTGCCGATCTGCTGTTAAATTAATTAATTCGTCAGACCAGTCAAGGTGAATTTCTTTTTTAAGCGCCATTGGTTTATGACTTTCTGCTACTTCCTTAATCAGATAGGCAAGATTAAATTTTGTTTTACTTAAGGGTGCCTGCCGGGCCTGGGCCATATTGTAACTGAGAATATTTTCAATCAATTTTTGCAGCTTAATACTGTTTTTGCTTATGATGTCGACAACTTCCTTTTGCTGATCATTAAGCGGCCCCACTATTTCCTCTTCCAGAAGGCCGGCCCCCTCCCGCAGGGCGGACAATGGAGTTTTCAACTCGTGAGAAACATGAGCGACAAATTTTGTTTTGTCGTGCTCCAGCGCTGCCAGCCGACTGCGTAGCCAGTCCAGCTTTTTTCCGATAAATTCCAGATCCTTAGGGCCTGAAATTTCAATTGAGGTAGTAAAATCGCCCTTGCCCAGCCTGACGATACCCTGATCAATCTGGCGAATAGGACGGATAATCACCAGGGCAAAAACCGTAATCAGAGAAAAAGTGAACAAAACAAGACAGGAGGTCTGCCAGAGGATTGTCTTCCGGGCATGAGAAACCGCTTTTTGCAGATTTTCCGCTTCATTGACTATAAATTTATGGCTTACCTCGTTAATTTCATTGGCCAGCTTGTTAAGTTCCTTGTAACTCCGGATAATTTTTCGTCGTTTTTTTCTTTCATGCAAATGTTCCTCTAAAGCGGAAAAAAAATTATTTTCCAGTAAACGCAGCCGCCTGATTCGCTCTTTCTGATCATTGTTCACCATTACTGAATCAAGCGCTGTCATGGTTTCCTGAATATTCAAATGAATTTTTTCAACATCATTAAACATCTCCGAGGCTTCCAGGGTGTCAAGGATCAGAACTTTTCGTTCCTGGGCAACAAGCAACTCCAGAAGAATCTGGCTGTTTTTAGCGCTGCCGGTTGTCCGATAAAGTGCCTGGGTGCTTTGTTCGGCCAGCTTTCCCATGAAATATTCGGCGCTCCACAAGGCTACCAGCAAAGGGAAGATAATCAGACAAAAAGCGGAAAGCAGCAAAATAAAAAATGATCTGGGGTGATAAATTTTCATTACATGCTCTAGCTGCGCTTCTTCATCAGACAAACCCAGTTTTTTGCCGGTATTTTCCGGTCGGTATCAAAATGGCTCGCCACCAGTGACATTATCTCAAAACAGGGCTCAACCGCATTGACGATTTCCCGGGCGCTGAGCCGGGGAGGCCCCGGCCCTCCCCTTGTTTCATCGGCGCTTCCGGCAAGAGTCAACCAGAGACCGCCCTTGTTCAGCAGTTGACTGACTCTTTCCGCAAACCGGTCTAACCGGTCAAATTGGCGAAAATGATGAAAGCATCCACGATCAAAGACAAAACCAAACGGCGCTCCGGGAATATTTTCAGCAAAGAAATCGAGCCGGTGAAAGGGACAGGGCACATCAGCATCCCGGGCCTTGGCGCAGGCCCTTTCTATTGCTATCTCATTGCTGTCAATGCCTGTCACATTAAACCCCTGCTGTTTAAGCCAGATCGCATTATTCCCTGTCCCGCAGCCTATATCCAGGGCATGACAGGGGGAAACAGGCGTATTCCGCACCATGTTAATAAGGTTATGATCCGGTCGATGGATCTCCCAGGGGGTATTGCCGCTTTTATATCTTTCTTGAAAAACCATATCATCCAACCCGACTTTAATGTCTTAAGAGACATAAAAATTGT
>JANTGB010000094.1 GCA_024763115.1 Desulfobulbaceae bacterium
TACGCTTACCTCTTCGCCCGTTTGGGCCTTCTCGAATAGCACAAGTATGCTTCGAAGTCCCAAACGAACGAATCTAAGGCACTGGTAAACACTTACAAGACTGAAGGTTATCGTAAATTTTGTGCCCAGGTGAACGGTTACTTGCTTTCTGTGTTTTAAATTTATTCAACCTCCATATTCAAGTGCTCAAACTGGTCAGGATTTGTCCAGATCACTGATTTATGCTGATCGCTTATGGTGTAAAAAATTCTGGTATAGATAACCTGGGCGATATCGCGGGCAATGTTGGCCAGGGCCTTTCTTTTGTTATCACTGGTTATAACCGAATCATTGCCGACCCGAAAGTTATTGCGCCGCACCAGGCCGGGCTGCTGCCAGACAATGGCGCCGGATTCCCTGTCGCGCAGCTCATAACTTAATCTGGTAACTGAGCGCAGCTCAATGGCATTATCATACTCGTCATAGGACAGACCTTCAAACCTGATGGAGCGGATAGAGCCGTCCAGAATATATTGGGCCTGCCGGCGGTCTTGAACCAGGATTACCATTTTTGATTTTTTCAGCCATTCAATAAGTTCCTGGTAAATCAGGGACTGAAATCCCAGCTCACTGGTATTATTCTTCCACATGCCGACATAAATCGGCGCAGCCTCAGGCCGCTGGTCATCAGAAAGCCCAGGCATATCGCCATTATAAGGATTAGAATAACCACAGCCGGCCATAGCAAAAAGCAGGAGAACAATGGGAAACAAATTAGAAATTTTCATTTTTGCCTCTCCGCCGTTTTTTTACACTACAATATTAATAAGTTTATCTTTTACCACAATTATCTTACGGATGGTCTTATCAGCAATAAATTTTCCGACATTTGGCTCAGCCAGGGCCATTTCCTTGACCTTTTCTTCATCCTCTCCGGCGGATACACTCAGGCGGCCTCGTAATTTACCATTGACCTGTACTACCATGGTAATCTCATCTTCCCTGGCAGCCTCCGGGTCAAAAACAGGCCAGCGGCTCTCGGAAAGCTGGGATTTATGGCCGATTTGTTCCCAGAGTTCTTCGCAGAAATGAGGCGCCATTGGCGACAAAAGCTGAATGATTGCCTCCACCGCCTCTTTAATAACAAAATCGGCAGGAATTGTTTTACTGCTTTCACCAGCGCCGGCTGAAAGAAAATTCATTAATTCCATTATCGCGCTTATTGCCGTGTTAAAATGAAACGAGGCAAAATCGCGGCTGACCTTGCTGATGGTCTGATGGGTTTTACGATGGAGATCACGCTCCGGGCCACCGGCAGGAGCAACCGGCCCGTTTCCGGCATTCTGCAGCATTTCCCGCTTATCCATGACAAAACGAAAAATCCTGTGCAAAAAACGGTGTGCCCCTTCAACTCCCTTGTCACTCCACTCCAGATCACGTTCCGGCGGAGCGGCAAAAAGGCTGAAAAGCCGGACGGTATCGGCCCCGTATTGCTGAACCAGGTCATCCGGGTCAACCACGTTGCCCTTGGATTTTGACATCTTGGTGCCATCTTTAATGACCATGCCCTGGGTCAGCAGATCGGCAAACGGCTCATCAATACCGAGATAACCCAGATCGCGCAGGATCTTGGTAAAAAAACGGGCATAAAGCAGATGAAGAATAGCATGCTCCACCCCGCCGATATACTGATCCACCGGCAGCCAGTAATCAACCGCTTCCCGGCGCAATGGTTCCCGCCTTTCTCCGGGACAGCAGTAACGGGCATAATACCAGGAAGATTCAACAAAGGTATCCATGGTATCGGTTTCCCGTCGCGCCTCGCCGCCGCATTTGGGGCAGCTGGTTTTATAAAAACTCTCCAGATCATGTAAAGGGGATTTACCGGACTGGGCAAAGGTAACGTCTGTGGGCAGCTCTACCGGCAAATCATCTTCAGGCACAGGCTGCACTCCGCATCTGGGGCAATGAATCATGGGAATGGGTGAGCCCCAGTAACGCTGGCGGGAAATACCCCAGTCCCGCAGCCGGTAAGTTATCCGCTGCCGGGCAAAGCCCTGCTCCTCGCCGTGGCTGGTGATTGCCTTTTTGGCCTCGGCGGAATCCATCCCGCTGAACCCGGCGGAATCAACCAGAATGCCCGGCCCCTCATGGGCCTCTGTCATGGTGGCCGCATCAAGTTCTGCTCCCGGCGGCTGAATCACAACCTTGATGGGAATATCATATTTATGGGCAAACTCAAAATCACGCTGGTCATGGGCCGGAACCGCCATTACCGCACCGGTACCGTACTCCATCAGGACAAAATTTGCCGTATAAATAGGGAGCTTATCGCCGGTATAAGGGTTTACGGCATAACCACCGGTGAAAATTCCTTCCTTTTCCGGTTCCACGTCGGGATTCTGCTGCTGCCGGGCTGAACGGGTATGCTCGACAAACTCGCTCACCTCTTTCTGCAGACCATTTTTCTGCGCCAGTTTTGCCGCCAGAGGATGTTCCGGGGCTATGGACATAAATGTAGCCCCGAAAATAGTATCCGGCCTGGTGGTAAAAATTTTCAGACTCTCGTCCCAGCCATCAACAGGGAAATCCACTTCAGCGCCCAGGCTCTTACCGATCCAGTTACGCTGCATGGTCAAAACCTTGTCCGGCCAGCCCGTAAGTTTATCACACCAGTCCAGCAGTTCATCAGCATAATCGGTTATTTTGAAAAACCAGCCATTCATCTCCCTGGGGATAATCTGCTGATCACAACGCCAGCAACAACCGTCAATCACCTGTTCATTGGCCAGCACGGTCCGGCACGACTCGCACCAGTTAACCGTGGTCACCTTCTGGTAAATCAACCCCTTTTTGTAAAGCTGAACAAAAAAAAGCTGCTCCCAGCGATAATACTCGGGATCACAGGTAGCCAGTTCCCGGTTCCAGTCATAGCTGAAGCCCATCTTGCGCAGCTGGCTTTTCATGTAATCTATATTTTCATAAGTCCATTTGGCCGGATGAGAATTATTTTTAATGGCCGCGTTTTCAGCGGGCAGGCCAAAGGCGTCCCAGCCAATGGGATGCATGACATTAAAACCGTTCATCCTTTTATAGCGGGCTATGACATCGCCGATACTGTAATTGCGGACATGGCCCATGTGGATACGGCCGGAGGGGTAAGGGAACATCTCAAGGAGATAATATTTCGGCAGATTTCGGTCTATCTCAACCTGAAAGGTCTTATTTTCCTGCCATTTCCGCTGCCATTTCCGTTCAATGGCGCTGAAATCATATTTTAATGATTTATCATTACTCATTTTTTTTCCTGAAAATATTACAACCGGCAACTAACCGGCAATTTCACCGACAACCTCCTGACGAATCAAATTCTCAAAGGTTGTATAACGATCAAGAAAAGTCATTTCTACAGTGCCGGTTGGACCGTTCCTCTGTTTACCGACAATTATCTCGGCAATTCCCCGCCTGGGGTTATCCTCCGCCTTATTGTACACCTCATCCCGGTAAATAAAAAGGATGACATCAGCATCCTGCTCAATAGCGCCTGATTCGCGGAGATCGGAAAGCTGGGGACGTTTATTTGTCCGGCTCTCCAGGCTGCGGTTTAACTGGGAAAGGGCAATAACCGGGATATCAAGCTCTTTGGCCATGGCCTTCAGGGATCTGGAGATTTCACTGATCTCCTGCTCCCGACTCTCAGCCCGGCCCCGCATGAGCTGAAGATAATCAACCACAATCAGGCCGATATTATGTTCCATCTTCAAACGCCGGGCCTTGGCCCGCATTTCCAGCGCTGCCAGGGAAGCAGTATCATCAATAAAAATATCAGCCTCGGACAGCTCCCCGGCCGCCCTGGTAAGTTTAGGCCAGTCATGATCCCTGATAAACCCGGTGCGCAAGTTCTGGGAATCAACCCGGCTTACGGAACAGAGGAGCCGCAGCCCCAGCTGTGATTTGGACATTTCCAGGCTGAAAACACCTACTCCTATATGATGATTAAGGGCGACATTCTGTACCATGTTCATCGCCAGGGCGGTCTTGCCCATACTGGGCCGACCGGCAAGAATGATTAAGTCAGCCGGCTGCAGGCCCGAGGTCATCTTGTCAAGATCGGTATAACCGGTAGGTACTCCGGTGATAAGTTCCTTCCGCTCAGCCAGCATGGTGACCCTTTCAAAGGTCTCGGTCATTACCTTTTTTAAAGGATCAAACCCCTGGCCGCTCTTATCCCGGGAAATTTCAAATACGGTCTGTTCAACATCATCAAGAAGTTTGTCGATATCATCCTGTTCATCGTAACAGCGGGAGGCAATATCGGTTGTAGTGGCAATGAGCTGACGGAGAACGGATTTTTCCCGGACAATCCCGGCATAATAAGAAATATTGGCCGCCACCGGAACAATGTCGGTTAAGCCGGCAAGGTAGGCTGGTCCGCCTATGGAGTCGAGTTTATTAGCGTCCCGCAGAACATTGACAATGGTAATCAAATCCTGGGGTTCATTACGGTCAAAAAGGGAGATGAGCCCAGCAAAAATAACTTGATGGGCTTCTTTATAAAAATCTTTGGGGCCGAGAACTTCAAGGGCCTTGACAATAGTTCCGGGCCTCAAAAGAATTGAGCCGAGAACGCATTGTTCCGCCTCAAGATTCTGCGGCGGCAGGCGGCGGGCGGAGCTGTAGATATTGGACTGTTCCAACTGTTATTTTTCTTCTTCCTCAGCGTCGGGCTCCGCATTAAGCGGGACAATCTCAACCTTGATGTCTGCAGTCATCTGATAACCGACTTTACAGTTTACCATGGTCTCACCTAGAGTTTTAATCGGCTCATCCAGCATAATTTTACGTTTATCAATGTTAATGTCAAGCTCTGCCAGTTTATCGGCAATATCAGCAGTAGTTACCGAGCCGAAAAGCTTGTCTTCTTCGCCAACCCGCTGGGCAATAATGATTGTCGCCCCGGCTATTTTCCTGGCCAGATTTTCAGCTTCCCGGTTCATCCTGGCAACTTTAGACTCAATAGCTGAGCGCTGCTGTTCAAGAACTGCCAGGTTTCCTTTGTCGGCTAAAACCGCTTTACCGCTTGGAATCAGGTAATTACGGCCATAACCGGCCTTAACCCTGACAACATCGCCTTCCAGACCGAGAGTATCAATTGTTTCTTTTAAAATCAATTCCATTGTTTATTCCTCTATATCTTCTAACAAGCAAACATAATTATTACAAAAATCGTAACTGCTCATGGGGTAAGCGTCTTAATTTCGCTAACCCTCGTAATTGTAACTGCTTACAGGGTGCCGGAAATTTTCGTGATCAGGTCGGGGCAGCGTATTAGTCATACGTAAGCCGGACTGATCGCGGAAATATGCGGTGCCCTGTGAGCAGTTACCAAAAATCAGGATTGCGGGCTACTCTTTCTTTTCATGTTGCCCTGGGGCGTTCCTTACGAAAATCAATCCAGACATCGGCCAACCCGGCTATGGCCAGAAAAATAAAGCCATAAACCTGAATTAAAATAAAAGCATAAATGGCGATCCTGAAAGGTCTGGGTATGGACCAGCGGGCAAAAAGGCTTACCAGTACAGCCAGTCCCTGAAAAAAATAAATGGTTCCCATAATCAGGAAGGTATTAATACTGACATGCTGTAACAGCGAATCGGGCAGTAATATGCCAACTCCGGATGCTATAACCAGCCAGACCAGATGTTCCGGCAAACGCCAGGAATTAAACTCCGGCCAGGGAACCAGGTCAATATCTTTTTTCCGCAACAGAGCATTACCGGCAGCCAGGTTGATCCAGACCGCTGAAATACTGCTCATAACGAAAACCGCCGGCATGACAACCGGAACATATTGCCGCATCATGGCAAAAGCCCGTTCAAGTTCAGCCAGCGTATCCAACGAAAGATTCGCCGCCTCTTTATAAGAATCGTAGGTTGCGCTGATTGCCAGTTCAAGGGCCTTAATCGTCTCGGCATAGGGATTCAAATGATATAAAACCCCATACATAACCGCAAGTACAGCCCAGCAGGCCAGCAACACGACTATTCCGGTCGCGGCAGTCCTTATAAAATTTTCCCTGCCGCCCATGGAATGAGCCAGATAAAAGCCAAGGGGCAACATGGAACAGGAAATCAACAGTCCCGGCAGACTGCCGGTTACCACTGCTATGCCACCGGCAACAAGCAGTGCTGTTTTAACTGTTCTTATCGCCTGCCTCCGACCTGAATCGGCAAATAAAAATATCACCGGCAGGGGAACCAGGGTATGGAGCCAGGCAAAAGCTGGAATAAAAACCGGCAAAAGCAGGAAAGCCGCAAGAATTATTACTCCACGAATCAACCTGTCAGGTCGATTTTGCCTGCCGTCACCGCCGGTCATATATCAAAAAAAGCTCCAGTGTAACTGCTCACAGGGCACCGAATCTTTCCGCGATCAGCCTGCCTTACATAGCACCAGTATGCTGCGACAGTCTGATCGCGAAAATCTCCGGCACCCTGTAAACAGTTACAAGTAAGATGGTTGGCGAATATTAGGCGCCTACCCCGTGAGTAGTTACGCTCCAGTTACATCAGGCCGACCATCAGGGGTATTGCCCTGGATCATGCCGTCAACTTTGCATTGTGCCGGAATAAGGCATAAGGGCTATCTGCCGGGATCTTTTAATCGCCTCGGTCAACCGGCGCTGATGCCTGGCACAGGTACCGTATATCCGCCGAGGGATAATTTTACCACGTTCAGTAACAAAATTTTTTAAAACTTTCGGATCCTTATAATCAATAACAAGATCCCGATCCGCACAAAACCGACAAACTTTCCTTCTATAAAAAATTCTTTTCTTTCTCATTATTCTTCCGCCTTATCTTCAGAAATCTCAGGATTTGAATTTTCTTCATTAGCTGTTTCAACCGCGTCTTCCCCTGCAACTGCAGGTTCATCAGGGATATAAACATCCTGCAGTTTTACGGTCATGTATTTCAGGACACGATCGTCAATTTTGAAAATTCTTTCCATTTCAGCAACAGCTGCCGGAGTTCCGGCAAATTCAGTGTAGACATAATAGCCCTGCGGTTCCTTTTTGATCAGGTAGGCAAGTTTTTTCAGCCCCCAGTGATCAACCCTGATTATTTCGCCGTCTTCCGCCTTGATGATTTCCGCTGTCCTGTCACAGATGGCGCCTGTCTCATCTTCAGTGACATTGGCTCTGAGAATGGTGATTGTTTCATATCTGCGCATACTTAAATTTCCTCCTCATGGACGTAAAGAACTCGGCTGAAAAATATAAAACCAAATTCTATGGCCCTCTGATTTCCTTTTTCTCCAGTTAGAGAGCAAGGAGGTTGAGCCGGATTTGCCGACTGTAAAAATATCAAATAATGAAGCATGTTCAAATACCATGCTCTTAATTATCTGTCAATCATTTTGTCTTGTGTGAGCCGCCTGGTTATAGCTGGTAACCAAAACTTCCGTTTCTCGATTCAAAGCCTCTTCACAATCAATATTGTTAAGACGGCCAAGGTTGACTATCGCCAGGAGAAGTCCCCCGATCCGCCTTGCCATGTCATCCTGGCGGTCATCTTCACCGACATGACATAACCGGGCACAATTTTCAGCCAACTCTCTTTGTGCTGTTTTTTCGTCCGGTGAGGGGAAACCGTTTCTTGCCGCCCTTTCGGTAACCCGTAACGCCCTGGTCAGAGCCGGCAGGGATTTGGGAAAATCAAGTTCGTTTTTTTCTTTTTTTCCTTCCCTCACCTTGATTTTCAGCCAGTTTTTCCGCATTTCCTGATAAGATGAAAATTTTTTATCTTCAAAAACATGAGGATGACGACGAATCATTTTATCAATAATCCCCTGAAGAACATCTACCATGGAAAATTTTTTATCTTCGGCGTAAAGCTGATTAATAAAAGCCGCCTGAAAAAATAAATCCCCCA
>JANTGB010000095.1 GCA_024763115.1 Desulfobulbaceae bacterium
ATTACTCCACCATAGCTGCAGTTTAATTTTGAAGAATCATTAAGGCTAGGTACATTGGCGACCATGACCGTAGTCGCTCCGGGAGTCCAGGGAGCGGTTGTAGCGGGAACACATGGTGCGGGTGTGGGAGTATAAACCCCAAGTGCAGCAGTTGTGGCTGCAGAAGTAGCCGCTGCCACTGCCGGATTTGATTGAGTGGTACACATCGCGAATGAGACAATATTTTTTATGGGTTTATGATCCATAATATTTGCAGCCGGGGTAGTGGTTAAAACCTTATTTTCAGGTGTTACCACAAGGGCACTCGGCGCAGTGCCGAAACTGCATTGCAACATTGCTCCTGCACATACTTGTTTTGCCATGATAAAGTCCTTTGTGGTCGTAAATGTTCGGATAACACCCGCCACCTAAGTGAACACGCCGAAACGAACGAGTCTGGGACACTATTCGAATATTTACAGGGTTAGGAAAGGGTAGAGGTTTACTTTTTACTATCGCAACTTTCATCCCCTTTGGGGCTTGACGGCACATCTGGGGGGCAATCATGAAAAGTCTGGACGCGAAAACCGATATTTTCTGAGCCTGTAATTAATACCGGCTCGTCATGAAGAAATCCTATTTCGTGGGTCAAATGATCTTGGCCAATCTTTTTTGACATTGTTTGCAGACTTCCTTCACCATCATAACTATACATCTTGCCGTTTTCTGTAGTGATAGTAAACACAGTTTTGTCCCTGTCACTAGTGGCAATTTTACCCGCAATTATTTTTTGCTCAGCAAACCAGGCAATATCCTTTGTCTTTATAACTTGGGAAAAGTTACCATTTGATATGGACCAGTTGTCAAATTCAATTTTTGCCTGATCTCTCTCATTCTGAATTAGAGATGCGCCATGTATAACGCCGTTTTTGTCCATTCTTGTCGTGATTCCTACAAGAGACCCGCTCCAGGAAGTTAGAGGATTCGGGACTTGAACAGAGCTGTTTTCTCCAGGCCATGGCAGTGAATATAATGAAAGTTTTTTTGTCTTGCCCTGAAGGTAACTGATTGTCTGTTCGCCCTTATGGTTAATGTGGCTCGTGATCCACAGGGGGAAGGAGCCGGTGATAACAGCGTTCTTGTTTATTTCAGCCCCATGATTTGAAATTCTAATGGATAATATCCTAAAATTATTTACATTATCTTCTCCTCCGCAAAGAATAATTTCGCCTGATTGTGTGGAATTAGAATCTTTTGTTTCAAAATTGTAAAGGGGAGAAATTATTGTCCATTGACCAGGTGGAAGATTGATTTTCCGGAGCCCGAGAACTTCTTTGTTGCTGTCAACATGGCTATAGAAAACAACATTATTATCATTAACCCAGGCGATCCAATGACTCCGCAACGGAATTCCTGGCCCGGAAGCAGATAATACTGGCTTTGAATGTTGAGCAACAGAAGAAATTTTGATGATATTCTTAATACCGCCGCCAGTCATAAGTGAGAACATACCATAATAGATACTAGGCGTTTTCCCCCCTCTATCCCACCATACGCCTAATTTGTTGCCGCTCCGACCAGCAACGGCATCCACTAGATTAAGAGTTACTGGCGAACTTGGTGATATTGTTATCTGTACAGGATCAGACTCAGCTCTTGCTTCGCCCTCGTTATATTCCCATATTACGCTTATCCTGTATTCACCAGCCTGAAGATCAGGGATTTTTTCTAAAAGGGAGAATTCCTCTTGCGTGCTTTGTCCTGGAGAAAACTGCATTGACTCTTCTGCCATTACATGACCGGAGGGATCGGAGCTGTATGTTTTTTCTTTATCAGTCTGGACATTAACTACCCTGATTATTGGCTGTGTCATATCCATTTTCGCCAATTTAAGGCTGATTGGCTCCGAACCGTTATTGGTGATTAAAACATGGCATAAGACATCCTGCCTGTAGAGCAGATTTGTCTGGTCAATGGTTAAAACTAATTTTAACGACATATTGTTGTCCAGTGGTTGTGAGCGGCAATGTCCGAGCTGACCAAATAATAGTAAAGAAAACGCAGCAATGTATATTGCCCAAAGTGGTTTAATGGACAGGTTGGTCAGTTTTAATTCACTATAGTTCATTTTTGAGGTCTTGGTGGTATTGGTGTGCCGTCAATATTAACAATTTCAAGTCCATGGGCAACGGAAGCACAGATCAGGCAAGGTTTACCGACTCCATCTATAAAGGCAATTTTAACCGGCTGTTTACTTTTCTGGTATTTTGGTCCGACCATGCTGAGTCCTTCTGAACTCCAGACATGCCATGTCCCCTCTTCATCCTTAATTAATGCAGCAGAGACTCCAGTATCATTAATGGCTATTCGGGCTTCGGCAATGGCATTGGCTGGTTCCCAGTCAAGAATCTGCTCAGGGCCGATTTTTACTTCCCCTGTTTCACTTATAGACCATGAAATAAAAAATACCTGCCAGACTCCATCCTGATTTGTCTTTTCAATGATCAATCCGCCACGAATAACTTTATCCTTTCCCAGCCGAGCGTCAATTCCCCTTAAGTTTCCCTCCCAGCTGCTTATACGAATCGGCGACTCTTGATTGTTTTTCTCTGAAGGCCAGACAGCCAGGTAGAGGGCAACCTCTGTCCCCTGTTTTTGTAAATAAGTAACCACTCGCTTGTCAGGGGTGAACACATGGCTCATTATCCATGACGGTTTAGGGCCAAAAAAGCTGACGACAGAGGTATTGCTGACGTTTTCTTCCCTTAGCTCAAGCCTGATCAGGGAAAATTGTGAAGCCCCGGCAGTTTCCTGATACAGTAATGCCTCGCCAGGTGGGCGAATTGCAGGGTCGCCGGATTGTTCACTATAAAGCGGTTTAACTATTTCTAAAAAGGGATTTGGCAAGGATATATGCCGAGTGGGCAGAACGCCCAGATCACTGTCCACATGAGTATATTTAAGCACAAGCCCTTCAATCCAGGCAACCCAGTGATTCCGTAAAGGTAATCCACTGGCCGGGGCCGACATCACAGGTTTTGCCTTTAATTTTGAAGGAGCCACCGCCATGATATTAGACACAGTACCGCCTTGTTGCAGAGATAAACTGCTGCGGACAATACGAGGCGTATCGCCGGCCAGGTTAACCCAGATGCAGTTTTTTACTGTGCCCCTGCCGCCAACAGCATCAACAAGATGGATGTTTTGGGGGGTAGTAGGCAAAACTGTCAGGCCCATGCTTTCAGACTCTGCAACCTCATTCCCTTGATTAAATTCCCAGGCCAGGCTGACTTCGTAGGTGCCGGGGTCAAGGTTTGTTACAATTCCAAGAAGATTAAAATCATATAATAGCTGTTGGCCGGGGGCAAGCAGTAACGGCTCTTCGCCGAATTTATGGCTGTCCGGCAAAGATCGAAAGATTTCTTCATTACCTGTGTTGCTGTTTGTAACATGGACGATGGGTTGACTATTGTCCATTTTAGGATGCATAACATCTAGCGATACTTGGCCGATATTGGCGAGAGTGACATGGATATTAGTATCCTGCTGGTAGAGCAGGTTGGTTGAATCCATGGAAAATTGCAGTTGTAAACTCATGTTTTTAAGTCTCTAGGGAAGATCTTTAATTTTATGCCAGCCACGCAGGGAAAGAATACATTTGCCGCAGTAATGTCCTTCCATTGGCACATAGGTCATAAGACAATAACCGTCTGCAATAATATCGTGAATATCTGTTGCTGTTGGGGCGGGTTTTGGGGGCGCATGCTCTCTGAAAAGATTGTGCCCCCATTCATGGGCAGTCAGAGCAGCATAGCCGAATGCCTTTTTGTTAATATTCGTTCCGTCACGTTTGAGTTTCCAGTTTTTATAAGGATTTGCCACATCATAGGGATCCTGGCTCTGCCGTGGCCTGGCCGGGAAAACATCTTTGCCGCCCCGCATGATACAGGCCCGGAAACCTACACCGATGGAATAATCATTCAATGTTGCAACCGCGTGCCAGGTGCTTATTGTCGGCATCTGCAGCATGGTGAGTCCTGGCTTGTATCCACGATTAACCAGTTCATGAATAAAAGGAAAGAGAATAATGTTGTCAAACCAGCCATCTATCTCTTTTTTTAAATTATCGTCTTCCAGCTCATTGGCGTCGGTTACTTTTACCGGTAGTTTGTTGGCATTGGCAACCGCAGCATTATAGCTCTTCAATGAGACCATAGGGATGAGAACAAAAGAATTCGCCGCAGTGACCTTGGTCGCATCGGTAATAATGAGTTTATCAACGTCAATATCATAAGCGGAATTGGTAATGTTATGGCTATCTTTTTTTGCAAATTTTATTGCGGCTTTTAAAGCCTTGCGCCAGTCCGCGTCTGTGACATCTGACGTGGTGGCCGCATTGGGATCAAGCTCAACTTCACCAAAGGCTCTTGCCATTTGTTTTATAAAACCATCATAATCGCTGTCAGGATCACCGGCAGGAGTCAGGTCAATATCATGGTATCCTTCATCCGTGCCGTCTTTTTTGTGAAATCCGAGATTGAATTTGAAAAATTTTACGGGATCAGTTCGAGCATCATGGGTTACAGCCCGCCATTCGGAGCCGATTTTCAGCTCGTTTTGAATGGTAGCTGAGATGCTTGCATATTGCATGCGTATTGTCTTGCTGATCCGATAATTACGCCAGACAACCATGGTTCCGGTTTCAACAACCACTGCCGCCTTGTCGGTGCCATCACTGGTAAGCGTAGGGGGGCCGACAAAGGCACGCAAGCGATAGCGGTCGCCGCCCACGGTTGATGGTTTAAAAATAACAGCGGCAAAACCTTTTTCATTGGTCTTGGCCCGGACTGAATGTTTAAATTTCTCCCCTTGCGGAGAACCGTCCTCCGGAATCTTAAAAAAAGGTTCCTTCACCTCTTCCGCCCGCTCATCATTCTCATGCTTGGCATAGAATCCCGGACGATCTACTTTCTTGTTGGTGCCTGCGTCCTGCTCCTTGTGAGTTGCTAGATCAGCCTGCAATTCAAAAATGTTTCCTGCCACGGCAAGGCCGCGCTTACCTCCATATTCCTTTGGACAGTTATCTACCTGAGGATCGCCGTCCACCTTAGCCACCTTTTCCAGTGCCCCCTTGACGTGTTTAGCCGGGCCCTTGGTTTTGACAGTGCCGGCAGGATCAGTCTGCATATTGGTTTTTCGCAATGGCGGGCAGTTGATTTGGGCGGCCGGAGAGGTGTTCGTGTCATAATCCGGCAGGTTATACGGTTCCACCAGTTGAAAATATACTGTTGCATCTTGAGCCGGCTTCCATTCGCCGCCAGCACCATAGCGGGATTCAACTGTTGCCACTAATGGAATGGCGCCCAGCACGGGATTATCATGGAGGCACATCTCTTCGGCCTTCCAGTAATTCTCTGTACTCATCGGAATCTTGTAATCATCATCATGGTTGGGATGGAAGGTCGATGAGTTGGTGCTTATATATGTATAACAGCCGGGAACGCGAATTTTCTTAAAATTACTGCTCTCAGGTTTATCCTTATCTGCAGCGGGAGGCGGCAGACTGCCCTGATCCACGACAAAATTAGTTATTTTTTCCTTAAGCTTATCATCACTACCGCCAAGATTGTCGCAATAGTACTTCCAGGCATACTTGAAGGCCTCACCCGCTTTATTGTCCGTGCTGTTCCAGGCCCGTTGATGATTTACGGGAAAGTAAAAAAGCCCGGCGACCTGTAACCGTTCCATGCGGCCCTTGTCCGTGCCGGCCTTATTTAAAAAGAGATCTTCAATCTTTCCCAGTTCCAGCTTGATCCTATATTCCGGCGCAACAACCAGGGTATTGAAAAAATGCTCTTTGCTGTCAACAAAATCCGGGGCCACATGCCCGATGTCATTTGCGGTAGATTTAATAAAATTCTTTTCGTTGACCTCGGTTTTCGTGGGCTTTTTTTCTCCCTCCGGTATCTTCGCAGGCTTATTGCTGTCGTGAATCTCAACCAGTTTCGGCTGTGTCTCCCCAGTGCCGGGAATGTTATCCACCTGCAGGCCGAAAAGCGATTGAAACTTTTCAATAGAAAGTTTGGTGTTGGGACCTTTTATGCCGTCAATCGGGCCACAGTAAAACCCAAGGTTGTTCAGACGCTGCTGAACCCCGGAAATACAATATTTCGT
The DNA here is from genome assembly GCA_024763115.1 of Desulfobulbaceae bacterium. Classification (GTDB taxonomy): domain Bacteria; phylum Desulfobacterota; class Desulfobulbia; order Desulfobulbales; family SURF-16; genus JANTFJ01. Next base: position 6,154 of record JANTGB010000095.1, read on the forward strand.
ATGCGCCTTCTCCATCAAGGGGTTCAATCTGCCGATCTGCAGCGTCCATTTGAGATGAAAATCACCGGTAAGGGCTGGAGCTTTTTTTTTGTCCTTCTTCTTGTCTCCTCCCTTATCAGCGCCCGACTCGGCGGCTGACGGCGGCACCTGAACGGAAAGCGTCGCCTTAACGCAGGTATTGGAGACTTCTGGCTCCTTGCCGTCCTGCTGGACAAAGCCCTTATCCGTTGTTTTACCATTATAGGTCTTGCCGCCCTCGACAACCAATTCAAACAGGGCGTCTTTCAACGGAGAAAAATCAGCCTTCAGAATGCGCAGCCTCAGGCAAAGTAATTGTTTCTTTGGAACCTTATAGACGCCGTCCTTGTCGAGAGATTGTTTAAATGGCGGTGGCCCTTTAGGCGGAAGTTTAATTACGTCACCTTCCCAAACCTTGTCACCGGAGAAAAGCAGTAAAGGATTTTTTCGATTCCTAGAGTTCTGCAATTCCTTGTTGGCTGACCAGACGGTCTTCCAGTCGTAATATTTTTTTTCGTCAGCGATCTTGATTATATGATCACATTCGTTGATTTTGTATTCTCTAGTCAATTTCAGTAGTCTCCTGTCACGTCTGCTGCCTGTTACTTTATCACGGGTGAAATTAATCCTGCGTTACTGTTTTGATATTTCCTCCTCATGTATCCTCGGAAAGCTCACGTCACACTTACCCCCTTTTTCAAGCCTTTCAACCCGCGCTTTACCTTCTTTGTCAAGACGTCCACTGAGTATTTTGCCATCGGGCAATTTTATTTCATAAGCCTCATTGGGAATAGGATTACCTTCTTCATCTTTAAGTTCAATTCCGACCCAGTGACTTTCTTCTGATTCCTCTTGGGTGGTATCACTTTCCTCAGAGTTAACTTCTTCAGTTTCCGGCTCAGCTCCCATGGCTTCAGCCGCCATACCGGGATCGGCAACATCAGCATCAATGGCTTTAATCGGTGATTCCGGGACATCAACAGTAACAGTTGTTCCACTTTGAGGGCTAGCCATAAAATACTCCTGTAAGTCACATTATTCTAATGTATTTAAAACAGATTTTGCTTTAGTGGGGTAAATATTTGGGTTGTGCAAACAGCTACCCTTTCCTAACTCTTTAAATATTCGGATAGTGGGGTTAGTTCAGTTTAATCATTGAACCCTTAATATCTACTATTCCACCAGCATTAATCGACACCCCTGATGAATCAATAGCAATGTAATTCCCACCAACTTTAAGAGTAATATTACTGCCGGCTTCAAAAACAATATTACTGCCGGCCTTAACATAGTAGTTGACGCCGACATTCTCGGAATGATTAGCGCTGAAGTCTTCTCCCACATCGCCACTGACGGTATAAGAGGCAGTTCCGCCAATACTGACTGCCTGTTTGCCGGAAACCGTCAGATGACTGTCACCACCGATTTCTTCTTTGTGGTTAACATCAACAGTTTCATGGCGGTCATTTTTGATATGTTCTTTTTTATCATTTTCAACCACCAGGTTGCGATTTTTACCGATATTCTCGAAGCGATCTTCCTTTATTCTGATATCAAGCCGTTTTTCGCCATGGATATAAATCTGTTCCTTTCCGCTTTTGTCCTCAAAACGTATCTCATTAAACCCGCCATTATC
>JANTGB010000096.1 GCA_024763115.1 Desulfobulbaceae bacterium
GCCGACCTGATCACGAAAATCTACGGCACCCTGTAACCAGTTACAATTACAGGGGTTAGCGAAGTTATGGTGCTTACCCCATGAGTAGTTACAAAAACAGTAAATATTCAGCTGCGCCTCATCCGCATCCGACCAGGTGGAGGCAGGTTGCAAAATAAAAGATACCGGGTTAATCATAAACAGGTAACCTGATCGAGGCGAATTATGGGGATACAGGATATTACTCCTGTGTCTCACCTCTACCCGCTTATCGGTTCCTCAATCAGACCTGCAAGTAGCAACGTACCGACACTTTTGGAGAAGTTACTTTCGAACGAGCCCTATATGACTTTTTATAATGAAAATTTATTGGAACAAGTCAAAGACGCGGCTGATATTGTCGAGGTCATCGGCGAACAGGTAAAACTGCGGAGAAGCGGGATTAATTATAAAGGTCTCTGTCCGTTTCATGGAGAAAAAACACCATCATTCATGGTTAATCCCGAAAGACGTTCCTTTCACTGTTTCGGTTGTGGTGAAGGAGGTAATGTCTTTACCTTTATGATGAAATTTTACCATTTGACTTTTCCCGAGGCCGTAAAGCAGCTGGCGGAACGTTATCATGTCCAGCTCCCGGAAAAAAAATTTTCCGCCGCCGAGCGGGAAAGACTGAACAAAAGAAATGGCTTATACGAGGCCAATAAAAAGGCATCGGCTGTTTATCACGATTTTCTCCTTAATAAGTCGGGCGGGGAAAAGGCCCGAGAGTATTTGCGCAAGAGAGGCATTGCCCCGGAGGTGATTACCGACTTTCAGTTAGGCTATGCCCCGGAAAGCTGGGACTTTATATATAAAAAATTTTCATCCCCGGCCGGTAGTCTTGAAGCTGCGGTTGAAGCCGGCCTGCTGGCGGCTAATAAACGGGGTGGGTATTATGATCGTTTCCGTGATCGGCTTTTATGCCCGCTTTTTGATTTAAGCGGCAGGGTAATCGGTTTTGGCGGCCGGATTCTCGGGCAGGGTGAACCTAAATATCTTAATACCCCGGAAAGCCCGATTTACAACAAAAGCCGGGAACTGTTCGGCCTGTATCAGAATAAAAAAGAAATTCAGCAGAGCCGGCAGGTTATTCTGGTGGAGGGAAATTTTGATCTCCTCTCTCTGGTGGTACACGGCATAAAAAATGTCTGCGCTCCTCTGGGTACGGCCCTTACCCGGCAACAGATAAAGATATTGAAGAGATATTGTCGGAAGGCGATATTACTTTTTGATGGTGACAGCGCCGGAGTAAAGGCGGCAATGCGGGCCGTGCCGTTTTTTTTAAGTGAAGAGCTTGAGGCCCGGATAGTTATTCTTCCTGATGAGCATGACCCCGACACCTTTGTCAACGATTTCGGCCCGGAAAAACTGCAGGAGAAAATAAGCCGGGCTGAATCTCTGCCGGAATTTGTTTTTTCCCGGCTTGTGGCTGAGCATGGCTTATCCCTGGAAGGAAAGGGTAAAATCGTTACAGAACTGCGTCCTCTGCTCAAGGCCATTGGTGATGACAATCTCCAACGTTCGATTTTCGCCGACCATTTCAGTCGGAAACTGGGCTTACAGCCGGAACAGCTGCTGGATAAATTTTCAGTGCCGCCGCCCCTGGAGCGGGAATACAAAAAAACGACCGCACCACGGGTTGAATTACCTTTTAAGCAGCGGCAGTTACTGGAATTTTTAATTTTTTATCCGGAATATTTTAAAAATTTCTGCGCTGCCGGCCTGGAAATGGTGCTTGTTCATCAGTCGGTCGCTCTTATCCTGGAAAAGATGAAAGTAATTTTTCAGCAGGAAATGTCTTCGGCCGATAGGTTACTTGATGAGCTTTCCGGGCCGGAACGATCTTTGCTTTCCGCTCTCATGGTTAACCCCCCGGCCTGGGCTCCTGAAACCGAAAAAGAGCAGGCCGGGGAAATAATGGACTGGATTACAGAACAGAAACTTGTCGGGGAAAGGGCGACCGTGCTTAGCCGGATTAATGAAGCGCAATTGGCAAATGATGATATATTGCTGATGGAGCTGTTGAACCGAAAAAAAGAAATAGACGAAATGTTAACAAAATAATATCATATTAAATTCGTTGTATATTTTATCCTGAATCTGTAAATATTCGGGTTGGGTAAAAGCTACCCTTCTCTACCCCTTTAAATGTTCTGATAGTGCCCCGGATTTGTTCGTTTCGGCGTGTTCACTATAGTATACTATGTGAATCACGCCTAAACGGGCGAAGGTGGGGGGCTAGCCGAATATTTACCTGAATCTCAAACTCTGGTAACATCAATGGATGATTTAACATCAATATTTGATAATGATGCGGGCCTGGAGGAAGATGAAAATCTGAAACCGGCTGAAAATTTAGCTTCATTGTCTGAGCAGAAAATACGTTGCAGCAGAAAATCAGCTGTTTCCAAGTCAGGCGCTTCAGTCAAACTTGATCCGGTAAAGGCATATTTACGGGAAATGGGGGCGGTTTCCCTGCTGAACTCAGAGGAAGAAACAAAAATTGCCAAACGAATAGAACAGGGAGAAAGACAGATTCAGCGGGCAGTACTGGCTGTACCGGCGGCCCTCGGAACATTAAAGAAAATTAAAGAAAATCTGGAAGATGATAAATGGAAGATTACCGATATAATCCGGGGAATTGATGCTTCTGAACCTGAAAAGGTAAAAGAGATTAAAGAACAGTTTATCTGGCAGATCAACGAGGCTGAGCGGCTTGACAGGGAACGGAGAGCCCTGCGGGATGATTTATTGAACCCGGAGCTTGACAAGGCGGCAGCGGTTCATATCATGGTCAGACTGGACAGGAGTAATTTTTCCATTGCCAATATCTTTATTGATGACCGCTTAAGCTGCAAATTTTTAAATGAAATAGTTAATAATGTAAAAAAGTTGATAAAACAGTTTTCCGCAGTCAATAAACGGATGAACGATCCGGCGGCGGATAAGAATAAACTGGAAATAATGTTGCGTAATCTTGAGGATGCCCATGGCCTGGACAGTGATTTTCTCAGGCAGACCATGGCGGAAATGGATCTGGGTGAGGAAATAGCCAGAAAGGCCAAGCAGGAATTAACCCGCGCTAATCTCCGCCTGGTGGTAAGTGTTGCGAAAAAATATGCCAATCGCGGCCTGCAGCTCCTTGACCTGATCCAGGAAGGCAATATCGGCCTGATGAAGGCAGTGGAAAAATTTGAATATCGCCGGGGGTATAAGTTCAGCACCTATGCCACCTGGTGGATCAGGCAGGCCATTAACCGGGCTATTGCCGACCAGGGCCGGACAATCCGTATTCCGGTCCACATGATTGACACAATTAACCAGTTATTAAAAGGAGCCAAGGAGTTTTCCCGAGAGTTTGGCCGGGAACCCACTCCTGAAGAAATGGCGGAACGGCTTGATGCTGATCTGGACAAGATAAGGAACATTCTTAAAATTGCCAGGGAGCCTGTTTCGCTTGATACGCCAATCGGCGACAGCGAAGATAGCTATCTAACTGATTTTATAGAAGATGTTGACTCTATCTCTCCCCAGGAAGCGACTATTATGGATGATTTGCGCCATAATCTCCAGAAAGTCATGTCCTCCCTTACTCCCAGGGAAGAGCGGGTATTGCGCATGCGTTTCGGCATCGGCACTAAATCGGATCTCACCCTGGAAGAAGTAGGTAAAAATTTTTCCGTTACCAGGGAGCGAATCAGACAGATTGAAGCCAAGGCCCTGAGAAAGTTGAAACACCCGTCACGAAGAAAACAGCTTGAAAGTTTTATAAAAGATTGATATTACCCTTCCTTGCTTCCTTCCCTTGAAAAGAAAGAAAAATTGCTGGAAGAGTGGCTTGCTCTTTACCTGACTCCGGGGCTGGGCTCTGTCTGGGCCCGGCGCCTGGCCGAATATTTTGGCGGCCCCGGAAAAGTTTTTCAGGCCGGACAAAAGGCTCTGGGCCGGATTCCCGGTCTGAGAAAAGACGCTGTTGCCGCTCTCGGCAAGGGGCCTGATATTCGCCGGGTTGCCGGAGAGCTTGAAAAAGCGGAAAAGATCGGGGCCAAATTAATATTTTATCATGAGAATGTTTATCCTGAAGCACTGCGGGAAATTCACAATCCGCCGCTGGTTCTTTATGTAAAGGGAATCCCGGAAATTATCCGCCGTCCCGGAATCGGCATTGTCGGTTCCAGGGCCGCAACCGTTTACGGGCAGCGCATTGCCGGGGATCTGGCTGCCAGGTTGAGCCGAAATGAATTAACAATTATCAGCGGTCTGGCCCTGGGGATAGATACCGCAGCACATCAGGGCGCTCTGGCGGCAGAGGGAAAAACCATAGCTGTTCTGGGCTGCGGTCTTGATATTGCGTACCCCTTCCAGAATCGAAAGTTAGCCGAAAAAATCGGCCGCACCGGAGCCCTGGTAACGGAATATCCATTCGGCACCAGGCCTGATGCCTTTCGCTTCCCGGCCCGCAACCGGATCATCAGCGGTCTGTCTCTCGGGGTAGTGGTAGTGGAGGCGGCCCGCCGTTCCGGGTCACTTATCACGGCCGAACTGGCCCTGGATCAGGGCCGCGAGGTATTTGCGGTTCCGGGCCGGATAGATTCGGTCAAGAGTGAGGGAGCTCATCGCCTTCTCCAGAATGGGGCCAAGCTGGTACATACGGTTAAGGATATTCTCGAAGAACTGCGCCCGGCGGACGTGACCGGGGAAGAAACCGGCAAAGACACAGGGGTTCAACCGGAATTAGCCGCTGAAGAAAAAAAACTTCTTGAGGTTATCGACCTTTATCCGCAGACAGTTGACGAGATTATCCGAAAAAGCAAACTCCCGGCCCATAAGGTTAATGAAATTCTTTTAATCATGGAACTGAAAGGAGTAGTTGAGGTCATGGCCGGTCGGCAATATCAACTTACGCCTTCCACCTGAAGTAACAAATATGGCAAAATCATTAATTATCGTTGAGTCCCCGGCCAAAGCCAGGACTCTGCAGAAATATCTGGGCAAATCATTTGCCGTTAAGGCCTCGGTAGGCCATGTTCGAGATCTGCCGGTGAAAAATATCGGCGTTGATGTTGAAAATGGTTTTAAACCACACTATGTCACCATCAGGGGCAAGGGCAAAATTATAACGGAGTTGCGAAACGCGGCTAAAAAATCAGATGCCGTCTATCTGGCTCCCGACCCTGACCGGGAGGGAGAGGCCATTGCCTGGCACGTGGCCCAGGCCCTGAAATCAGCAAAAAAACCATTTCACCGGGTGCTGTTCCATGAGTTGACGAAAAAGGCCATTATCAAGGCCATCGAAAATGCCACGAAAATTGACACCCACCGTTTTGAGGCCCAGCAGGCCCGGCGCATTCTTGACCGGCTGGTGGGATACCAGATATCTCCTCTGCTCTGGGATAAGGTCAGGCGGGGATTAAGCGCCGGCCGGGTTCAGTCGGTTGCGGTACGCATGGTCTGTGAACGAGAGCAGGCTATTAATGATTTTAAGCCGGAAGAGTACTGGTCTATTGAGGCCAGGTTGCAGAAAGGCGCGCCCCCGGTTTTTCCGGCCCAGCTTGACCGGGCCGACGGTAAAAAGGTTGATGCCAGAAAAAATAAAATAACCAATCAACAGACAGCGGATAAAATTGTTGGTGAGTTGCGGAAAAGCACATTTGTCGTCAATAAGGTTAACAAAAAAAGAAAAAACCGTAACCCCAGCCCGCCGTTTATCACCAGCAGCATGCAGATTGACGCTAACCGCAAACTCCGTTTTTCCGCCAAGAAAACCATGACCCTGGCCCAGAAACTTTATGAGGGCATTGACTTGGGTGATGAAGGCCCCACAGGTTTGATTACCTATATGAGAACCGACTCCACCAGGGTAAATGATGATGCCCTGGCCCAGGTCAGGTCTTATATAAACAACGCTCATGGCCCTGATTATCTGCCTGCCGAACCCAATGTATACAAAACAAAAAAATCGGCCCAGGATGCGCATGAGGCCATCCGTCCCACCGATGTCGGCCATACGCCGAAAAAAATGGCCCCTTATCTGGATAAGGACATGCTGGCCCTTTACGCTCTTATCTGGAAAAGATTTGTCGCCAGCCAGATGAGTCCGGCTGTTTATGATCAAACTTCGGTGATAATCACTGCCGGACCCCATAGGTTAAAAGCTGTGGGATCAATTATGCGCTTTAAGGGGTTTCTGGTACTTTATGATGACGCTGGAAAACAATCCGCTAAAGACAAGGATGTTACCCTGCCGGATCTTCAGGTTAAAGATAACCTTGATTTGCTGGAACTTCTTCCCAGACAGCATTTTACCCAGCCGCCGCCCCGCTATACTGAAGCCTCGCTGGTCAAGGCCCTGGAGGAGAACGGGGTCGGCCGTCCCAGTACCTATGCCGCTATTCTCTCAACTATCCAGGAAAAGGAATATGTGGTTCTTGAGCAGCGGAAATTCAGCCCCACGGATCTGGGTATACTGGTAAATGATTTACTGGTTAAGCATTTTCCCGAGATAATAAATGTCGAATTTACCGCTTCCATGGAACAGAATCTTGACAAGGTGGAAGATGGGCGGGTGCAATGGCAGGCGATTTTAAAAAATTTTTACTCCCCGTTCAAAAATTCCCTGGAACAGGCAAAAAAAGAGATGAAGTCAATTAAGCGCAGCGCTGTTCCCACTGATATTAAATGCAGCCTATGCGATGGCAACATGGTCATAAAATGGGGACGAATGGGGGAATTCCTGGCCTGTGAAAATTATCCCAAGTGTAAAAACACTCAGGATTTTACCAAAGACAAAGACGGCAACATTTTGCCGGTGGAAAAGAAAGCGCCGGAAGAGTCAGGGGAAATCTGCGACAAGTGCGGCAAGCCCATGGTCTACAAACATGGGCGTTACGGCAGGTTTCTGGCCTGCTCCGGCTATCCTGACTGCAAGAATATCCAGGCGGAAAAAACAGGAGTAAAGTGTCCTGAACCAGGCTGCGGCGGCAATATTGTAAAAAAAGTCTCAAAGCGGGGCAAGGTTTTTTACAGCTGCGACCATTATCCGAAATGTACCTATGCCCTGTGGGATAAGCCGGTCAGCCGGCCGTGTCCGCAATGCAAGGCACCATTCTTGCTTGAGAAAAATACCAAAAAACAGGGGAAACATTTAAAATGTGCCGATAAGAAGTGTGGGTACATGAAAATTCTTGCGGAAGAAGAATAATCGGTCAGGTCGGGAATAAAATTAAATAAGAGGGGCTGCCATGATATCCGCCATAAATTCATCACTTTCCGCCTTGCATGCCTTTACTGAAAAGACGGAATCCATTGCCGACAATACTGCTAATGTTAATACCGATGGTTTCAAAAAAACCAGGGTTACCCTGCATGAGGGCGAACAAAATAGCGTAGTCCCCCAGGTAAACCGAATAAATACCCCGGGGCCGATTGTTTATGAGCAGGCTGCCGACGGCGAAAACCTGGTGGAAAAATCTAATGTCGACCTTGGGGAAGAACTGCCGGAAATGATGCTCACCAGTCGTTTTTATCAGGCCAACATTAAGATGGTACAGGTTGAGGATGAGATGCTCGGCACTCTTCTGGATATCAAGAAGGCTTAAAGGTAATTGTAGTTTTGTAACCGTTCACCAGAGAGTAACTCTTTGCAATATTTAAGTCTTTAATCGTTTACCAGTGCCTTAGATTCGGAGTCTGCGCTTACCTGTTCATTCGGAGTCTCATTCTTCGCTTACCTGTGCCTGCGCAGCATACTGGTGCTATT
>JANTGB010000097.1 GCA_024763115.1 Desulfobulbaceae bacterium
CCCTTAACCCGTTTGACTTTTTTGGTTATTTCATAATTCCTGGTCACATTATCGCGCCTGAAGCCGCTACCTTCCTTACCCTTACCACCAGCCTCGGTAAAGGTGGCCAGCTGCCCCTTAACTCCGGGAATACCGCCGGAAAACTCGCCACTGCCGTCTTTTTCCCGCATTACCTGCTCGCTGCGTACCACCTGGCCTTCAGGATCAAAACTCTCTTCCGTCTGGTCAACTTCATTAAAATCAATATCAGCCGTTACCCTGGCCTGAACCTTATCTATGCCGACAACCTCCTCCAGCATGGATTCTACCTTGTCCCGTAATCGCTGTTCAATTTTCATCTGGTATTCCAGCTGAGTGGCGGAAAGCAGGGCTGTCTCGTCGTCGGTTTTACGATAAAGCAGTCGGCCCGCCGTATCAACCACTGTAATGTTATCGCTGGTCAGGCCGGCCACGGCGCTGGCTACCAGATTAACGATACTCTGAATCTCGTTTTTGGACAATTTCTCCCGTCCGGTTAAGGCCACACTGACTGAGGCGGACGGCGGTCGACTTTCTTCAACAAAAACCGACTCCTTTGGCGTTGCGATATGCACCCTGGCGCTTTTAACCTGGCGGAACCGACTTATTGTCCGGGCCAGTTCTCCCTGCAGGGCCCGCTGAAAATTAAGACGCTGGACAAAATCAGTGGTGCCCAGGCTGGTTTTGTCAAAAATTTCAAAACCAACTCCGCCGCCCCTGGGCAGTCCGGCTCCGGCCAGGGATAATCTTGTTTCATAGACCTGACCCGCCGGCACCATGATAACCGAACCATTTTCTCCTATCTCATAGGGAATCCGCAGTTCTTTAAGTTTACCGACAACCTCTGCCGCGTCTTCCCGACTCAAATTACTGTACAGCAGCTTAAAATTGCTTCCCGTATCCACCAGAGCCAGGCTCAACAGGCCGCCCAGCACTGCGGCAACCACAACCCCGGCAATTATCTTCTGGGTTAAAGTCAGTTTTTTTAAAATATCCAGGACTTGTTTTAGTATTTCTTTTGGGTCTGCCATGATTTGATTTTATTAGTTCGATTAATTTTATTGGTTTTAACCAGGTGCAGGGTGCATACCATGCACCAAAAAATGATACCGGAGCCGGAAATGGTGCGTGATACGCGCCCTACTCATCTACTGAACAGTTACAGGTCGGTGGTTTTGGCAATTTTTCGCCCCTACCTGAATAGTTACGCCGAGTCTTGGAAAAAAGCTTAAGCCCTTAAAGCTGTATCCTCATTACTGATTCATAGGCGGCAACAGCCTTTTGCTGCATCTTGGTCATGAGCTTGAACGAGACATCGGCCTTTTCAATGGCAATCATGGTCTCGTGAATACGGCCATGCTCACCGGCGGCCAGCCCCCGGCTCAAGGTGCCGGCCTCCTTGATCGTCTGGTTAACTTCACCTATGGATTTTTCCAGCACCTCGCCAAAGCCGCTGCCCACAGTCTTCGGCGCGGCTTTCTCCGCAGTTATCGTGCTGACTCCGGCCGGCTGCAATGGTAATATTTTCATCCTGTTCCCTCCATAATCTTAACGTAACTAGCGGCGACTTATCTCAAGCGCCTTCAAGGCCATACTCTTAATGGCGTCCAGGGCTGTTACATTGGCCTCGTAAGCCCGACGGGCGCCGATTATATCAACCATCTGTTCATTGACATCCACATTGGGAAACAATACCATGCCGTTTTCATCGGCATCAGGGTGAGAAGGATCGTAAACAGCCTTAAATTCCTTATTATCCTCTACTACCTCCACCACCTCGACCTTACGCAGTTTTGCCGAAACGGAATCCATGGTCTCACGAAAAGACGCAACCGGCCCGGCCCCGAAAACCACTGATTTCGCCTTATAGGGGCCTCCCTCAATTGTCCGGGTGGTATTGGCATTAGCCAGGTTCATTGAGGCGACATTCAACCGGGCCCGTTCCGCCTTGAGCCCGGAACCGCTGATGTTCATGGCTGTCAGGATATCCATTATTTACCTCCCTCTTCAATGGCATATTTAAGCCCGTCGAATTTCTTGGCAATCAATTTGGCAACGACCTCGAACATGAGCTGATTTTCCGAGAGTTTCACCATCTCTTCATCAAGATCAACCGGCCGATCCTCTGCTTTAAAATCAAGACTGCGACTGGTTTCAACCGGATCAAGACCAATATGAGCGGGCTGGGTCCGGCTCAGGGTTCCCTGGTTGGCCATAACGGTTTCCATAACTCGACTGAAGGAAAAATCCTGCACCTTGTAGCCCGGCGTTTCCAGGTTGGCGACATTCGACTGGATCAACCCCTGCCGCTCGGAGCGGAGATCCAGGGACTTGCCCAGCAAGGCAATATTATTATCAAAAAGTTTGTTGATGACCGGCATATTTTTCTCCTGTATATGACCATTTTATAGCTTGTCAGCCATAAAAAGCAATTTATATGCCGAAGACGAAAATTAAAAAGAATGGGGAGTTAAGATAAAAACAAAAGCAAGGATAAATATGATATGGAAGAAAAATAAAACTTAACGTAACTGCTCACAGGACACCGCATATTCGGAGTCTCCCTTTGGTCGCTTACCTGCACCCTGTAACCAGTTACAATTACAGGGGTTAGCAAAGTTAGGACGCTTACCCCATGAGTAGTTACAACTTAACAATATAAAGCAGTTAATTTTGCAAAAAAAATAATAACAAAAACAACCGGCCTCTCAGGCCAGCAATCCCTGGTTGCGGTATTCATGCAGTTTATTACGCAGAGTGCGAACGCTGATCCCCAGCATTCGAGCGGCATGGGTGCGGTTATCGTCAGTTTTCCGAAGGGCCAGGATAATCATTTGACGTTCTATATCCTTTAAGGGCATTATCTTATCACTGACCGGGCCGGCAGGCAGGACATCGCCCTCATCCCGGATATCCAGACGATTTTCCCCTGAATCATCCGGTTCAACTCCGCTGTCCTCATCCCAGAAATCACGAATCTCAAGCTTACTGGTGACTGATAACAGCACAGCCCGCTCCACCAGGTTCTCCATTTCCCGGACATTGCCCGGCCAGTCATAAGTCAAAAACCGCTTCCAGGCCGCAGCCGACATTTTTTTGACATCCTTATTATAGCGGGCTGAATATTTTTCTATAAAATAATGACAAAGTGGGCTGATATCGTTTTGGCGCTCCCGCAGAGGGGGAAGACGCAGAGGGATGACGTTAATCCGATAAAAGAGATCCCGGCGGAATTTTCCTTCTTCCACCTCTTTTTCCAGATCCCGGTTACTGGCGGCCAGGACATGGACGTCAACCTTTACCGGCCCCCGTCCGCCGAGGCGATCAACCTCGCCTTCCTGCAGAACCCGAAGCAGCTTTGCCTGGAGATGGAGAGGGATTTCACTTATTTCATCCAGGAGCAGGGTACCGCCGTCCGCCTGCTCAAATTTACCCTTTTTGCTGACAGCAGCCCCGGTAAAGGCCCCTTTTTCATGGCCGAACAACTCGCTCTCCAGCAGGCTTTCCGGCAGGGCCGCACAATTCAAGGCAACAAAGGGATGCCGGCTGCGATCACTTTCACCATGAATAAAACGGGCAAAAACCTCCTTGCCGGTGCCGGTCTCGCCCAGGAGCAGAACCGTGGCCCTGCTTGAGGCCACGCTTCTCGCTTTCCGCACAACCCGGCCCAGATCACCATCCCGGCCAATAAGGGTTTTACCGCGAGCCTTACTTTTCCGCCGTCGGATAACCGCTCCGACCACCGGCTGTTTTTCTCTTTCAGCTTCCTGAAAAACCCGGTCTACGACCCCATTTATAACCTCGGGAGCAACCGGTTTCAGCATATAATCCAGGGCCCCGAGCTTCATGGCCCTGACTGCGGTATCAACTGTAGCATGACCGGTAAAAATCAATACCGGCAAATTGTCACCCATGCTTCTCAGCTGTTGCAGAAGCTCCAGCCCATCCATTTCCGGCATGCCGATATCGGTAATAACCAGATCAGGAGAATTACGCTTGATAATATCCAGGGCAATAGCGCCATTTTCAGCCACCGAGACATTATATCCCCGGCGGCTCAATGATTCAAAAAGGGCAATGCGATTGTTTTGCTCGTCGTCAACAACGATTATTTTTTTTGCCATCAATGTAAGTCGTTAATTAACTTCCTTCAGCTGCCGGTCAATATCCAACTCGGCAATACGGCTCTCTGCCATTTTTTTCAGCAATTTATTCCTGCCCCGACCAGCCAGCTCAAAACAACTGCGGGCCGCGCTTTTCTCTCCCAACTCAAGCAGGATGTCGCCATAATGAAGATTTACGGCCTGGGCTGTTTCGTTATCACCCGGCATACCCTGGGCCAGGGCAGCAGCGTAAGCCTCTGCGGCTCCGTCAATATCATTGTCTGCCTTTAAAACATCACCTAACCTGCCATACCATTTCTGCCGATCCGTCGGGGGCAGATATTTATCCCGCCCAAACCAGGCTAAAACCTTCTTAACCTGGTCAATTCTCTTTAATTCAAAGAGAAGCCGGAGATAATCAACAGCATAAACCGGTTTTTTTTCAGTCAAGGCCGGAGCCTCAGCCGCCATTTTGTAAAATTCAACCGCGTCAGCCGGTCGCTTCTGGGCCTCGCGCAGTTGGCCGGAAAGCCGGTAAATCTCCCCGATTATTTTATCCGACCGATAAATATCACGCAGGTACTTGAGAAGCCGCTGGGCCGCCTTTAAATCATGCATGGTCAGGTAAACCTCGGCCCGGCGCAGGTAGAGATCAATTTTTTCCTGATCATCAAGCTTAAGGGCCAGGGCTCGATAATAAACCACTGCCGCCTGCTTATAAAGGGCAAGCCCCTCAAAGCCCCGACCGACCAGATAAAGAAGCCTGCCCCGCTTATATTCTTTTATATACTTATATTCATCCTGATAGAGCTGATACATTTTCTTGTAGTCCTGCTTTTTCAGCAGTTTTTCCAGTCGCAGTTCAAGGATATGCCCCATAATATCCCTGACCTGGTCAGCCTTGGCCGGATCATTCTTATAACGCAGATACGGCTTGCCCAGATCATATGCCTTTTCATACTCCTGCCTGGCCCAATGACGCATTAACAATGAATAACGGGCATCCTGGGCAATTTCATCGCTGTAATAACGATCAAGCACGGCCTGAAAGGGATGATCCTCTAGGTGGGCTGAAAATTTCGCTTTTTCCTGATCCGTTAATTTTTCTTCATAAGCGGCACGGAGCTGGGCCAGGCGGAACCGGCTCATCACAACTTCCCGGCTTGGCTCTTTCCCCTCCTGAACAATACGCAGATAAACCTTGCGGGCTGCGTCATTTCGCTGTTCACGCAGATAACTTTCAGCAATTTCAAAAAGAGCTCCGCAGCGCAGAGAAGATTCTCCCACCAGATTAATATAGGTCAGGAGACTCCGGCGCCCATCCTCTTCATTGCCGGTGTTAAGCCAGGCCAGGCCCATGCGGCGCAGGATTTCCGGATCATTAACATAAAAATCAGGATGATGATGAAGAATTGAGGTATAAATGCCCAAAGCGGCATGATACTCTTTGCGGGCAAAAAAGATATGGCCCTTGCCTGCCTTTCCCAGCAGGCGGTAAATCTTGTTCCGACCGGCGGCCAGTTCCTGATAAACCCCGGCTGCCTCCGTCAATTTGTTCAGGTTGATCAGACACCTGGCCTGCATAAACAGGGCCTGTTCACTTTCCGGGCCGACAGGGAAACGGTTACGATAAAGCCTGAAATAAGTCAGGGCCTCACGAAAATAATGCTTATTGAAGAAGGCCATCCCCACTCCAAAATAGGCCTGGGGAATTCTCTTTGAGCCGGGGAATTCAGCAATAAAACGACGATAACGCTCTTTTAAGGCCTCCCAATCCGGATTTTTGGCCTGAAAGGCCAGATCACGCTGCAATTTTATGGAACGCCATAAAGCATCTTCCGCCTCTTCATCATCGCGGTAGCGCCGAAAATACTGGTAAAGCAGATCAGAGGCTTTCGCTTCATCACCCTTGTCAAGGGCCTCTTGAATTTCCAGAAGTCGTTTTTCCTTTCTCTCCTGAAAAATACGGACTGCCCGTTCACCGGCTGTTTCTTCCTGCTTGTCACCGGCTGCCGCCGGCAGTGCGGTCAGGCAGAGGGGAAAAAAAACCAGCAACATGACAAGACATGCAACAGACTGAAAAATAAAGCCATATGTTTTCCGCCTTCTTGCTCCCGTCATCTCTGTTAGACAAAATCTTCTTTATTAATCTTAAAACGTTTCATCTTCTCCAGTAAAGTTGTCCGGTTGACATTAATAAGTTTTGCCGCCTGATTCTTAACCCAACCCGTCTGTTTCATGGCCTGAATAATTATTCTTTTCTCATAATTACCGACAACATCGCTTAAACAAAAACCCTGAGGCGGAATTTCCTGAATATCGCCGGCCAGGGCGGATGAAGTTCCATTAACAAAACGTTCCGGCAAATCCGCAACGGTCAACATCTCACCTTCAGCCAGAATAACCATCCGTTCAATAACATTTTCCAGTTCCCGAACATTTCCCGGCCAGGGATAATTAAGAAAAGAGCTGATAACCTCGGGCTCTATGCCTCGTATCGACCTTTCCTTGTCCCTGTTGAACTTTTTAACAAAATATTCAGCCAGCAGCTCGATATCATTAAGTCTTTCCCGCAGAGAAGGGGCAAAAACCGGCAGAACCGTCAGCCGGTAATAAAGATCTTCCCGAAAACGGCCATGTTTCACTTCATCGGCAAGATTGCGGTTAGTGGCGGCAATTACCCGGAAATCCGATTTAATGGTTTTGCTGCCGCCGATTCTTTCAAACTGCCGTTCCTGCAGAACCCGGAGAATTTTAACCTGGAGAACCGGACTCATTTCAGCTATTTCATCAAGAAACAGGGTGCCGTTGTCCGCCAGTTCAAAACGCCCCTGCCTGGTGCGAATGGCATGGGTAAATGCCCCCTTTTCATGCCCCAGCAGCTCACTTTCCAGCAGTTCAGTGGGAATGGCCCCGCAATTTACCGGAATAAAGGGGCCGGCGGCACGATTGCCGTTATAATGAAGAGCCTTGGCGATCAGCTCCTTGCCGGTGCCGGATTCTCCTTGAATAAGCACGGTGGAATTAGTGCTGCAAACCTTGCCGATCATGGCAAAAACCTTTTTTATCGGTTCGCTTTTGCCTATTATCCGGGGAAACGAGCTGCTTGGGGAACTTTTTTCAGGCTGAATCAGGTCATTTGCCATAATTTGACTCGCAACAAATATTAAAATATGTGTAAAAATAGAATTTTATTACAATATTTTTTAAAATTAGCTAATTATGATATATAATATTATCATTATTAGTGTCAATTTTTTTTCTATCCAGGCAAACAACGTTTAACAAGAACAGTAAGTTCTAATAAAAAATAATGGTAAAAAAAATCACATAGTCAACAGGTTAGCCGAAAAATTAAATTTTATTGCCTCCAGCTGATAATTCATTTTTTTGACACATCGTAACTGCTCACAGGGCGCCGCATATTTTCGCGATCAGCCTGTCTTACATAGCACCGGTCTGATTACGAAAATCCAACGGAGTCTCCCTCCGGTCGCTTACCTGGAGTCTCCCTCCGGTCGCTTACCTGGAGTCTCCCTCCGGTCGCTTACCTGGAGTCTCC
>JANTGB010000098.1 GCA_024763115.1 Desulfobulbaceae bacterium
AGTGCCTTAGATTCGTTCGTTTGGGACTTCGAAGCATACTTGTGCTATTCGAGAAGGCCCAAACGGGCGAAGATGAGGTGCTGGTGAACGCTTACAATTAATCAAGACGCACTACAAGTACATCGCACCTTGCGGAGTTGACAACGCCGTTTGCTGTTGAACCTAGCAGCTTTGCAAACCCCCTCCGACCATGAGAACCCACGACAATAAGGTCTGCCCGCTGGGATTCCGCAAATGAGATTATGGTAGAAACAGGTGAACCCCATACCTGCCGGGCTGTAATATCCGGGTAATCAATGGATGCGATTATTTTTTCCAGCCGTTCCCTTGCGGAGTCGGACATTTTCTGATCCAGTTCAGGGTCATACAGGGAATATGCCAAAGAAGAATCCACAAAATCATCCACAAAATCATCCTGATAGACATTATAATATTGTATCATACTTTCAAAGACATGAAGTGCAAATATGACGGCATTGTAATGGACGCCGACCTCAACGGCACGGCTCAGCGCCCTGTTTGCGTGGGGAGAAAAATCCATGGCGGTAATTATGCGGGAATAGGGTTTCATCTCAATCCGTCCCTGTTCTTCAAGTGAGTTTTCCTCATTGCCCGCCGTTTCCTCCTGAAGAATCCAGTCCCAGGCCTTCTGTATCTTGTCATGATCAAAATAGTGAACCTTACCAGAGCTAAAGGCCTTTACAATATCAGTAAAAACGTGGTGCCGGGCCTTTTCTCCTACAACGGCTATTTTTTTAAAATCTCCGTCATGCTTAAATCCCAGTTTGAAGTCGTCCCACATGGCCTTTGGTTTCCACCCCCTGAAACCTTCAAATTCCACAAGGACGGAGACCGAACCGCGCAGTTTTATGATCTCTTCCAGTTTGGGTATGAATTTATTATAGTCATAATCAGTAAGGAGCCCTGTAGCCTTTATTACAACGACATTCTCGTGAGGGGACGGAATAATTTGTAACATAACTTATTCTCCAGGATATAGGTAACTACTTACAGGGGTTAGTGAAATTAAGTCGCTTGTTCGCTGAGCAGTTACTTTTCAGGTTGATAATTTCTTGGGACTTAAACATATTCTCAAGCTTTGTTATGAATTTATTTTGGAACAATAAGCTCTTTTTCCAATACTTTTCTCTGCCTGCGCCGTTCTTTTCCTCCCTTGGCAACAAAAAGCGGCTTAAGGGTGTCACGATCCAGGCCGGAAACATACATGGCCGTGGCAATAGTGCCGGGAGTCGGGGTAAAATCCTGAAAATTGCGGGCCGGAAGTTTTAATTTTTTTAACTTTGCGGCCAGGGCCTGCATATCCTTTACCGTGCAGCCCGGATGGGCTGAAATAAAATAGGGGTTAAAGATGATTTTTTTCTTTAAGCGGGCCGCCTGCCTGCGGGCCGCAACCAGAAAACCAGGCAGGATATCCGCTTTCTGTTTATGCATGAGACGCAGAATATTTTCCTCGGTATGCTCCGGGGCTATTTTCATCATACCGGGCACATGATGTTGCAGTAACTCCTTAAGCAGGCCGGGTGTTTTCAGTAACAGTTCCATGCGCAGCCCTGACGAGATAAAGACATTTTTTACCCCTGTGACTGCCTTAACCTCCCTGAGCAGCCGGATAAATTCTTTTTCTCTGAGCTGGAGGCTGGGGCAGGCCCGGGGGTAAAGACAATCGTGGCGTTTACAGCTTTTTTTCGCGCATGATGTGCCGTAAAGATTGGCGGTAGGGCCGCCGAGATCGGAAATCGTGCCCTTGAAGTCAGCCATTTTTGTGATGATTTTGACTTCTTCAATAATGGACTTGCGGCTGCGGCTGACCACCACCGGCCCCTGGTGACGGCTTATGGCGCAGAAGGAACAGTTGCCGGAACAGCCCCGGACAATGGTAACTGAATGGCGGATCATTTGCCGGGCCGGGACATCGGCTGTTCCTGGATGAATATTTCTCGTATAGGGCAGGCTGTAAAGTTTATCCAGCTCCGCCGTGGTAAGGGCAGGCTGGGGCGGATTCTGGACAATCCAGGCGCTCTGCTGCTGCTGTAAAACATGCTGCCTGGACAGAGAACGGCTGTGGCGGTCAAGGGCAAGTTCTGTTTTTAAAAACTCGCTTTTGTCATTATTAATTTTCTGCCAGGAAGGTAGAACAAGGTAATCATCATGAGTAGCGGCTTCTTTTTCTTTCGGCGTCAGCCGGACACAGGTGCCGGGGATATTATTGAGCGCTTTTTTGGCCTGGAGCCGGCGGGCAATTTCCAGCACTGCCCGTTCACCCATGCCGTAAACCAGGATATCTGCCTTGGCATCGGTTAAGACTGACCCCCGCAGCCGATTCTGTTGATAATCATAATGAACAAAACGGCGCAATGATGCCTCCAGGCCTCCCAGGACAATGGGGACATCCCGGTAGGCCTGCCGGGCCGGATTTGCATATCTGGTAACAGCCCGGTCGGGTCGCCGCCGTTCGTTTTTAATCCGTTTAGCGCCGAAGTAGGGGTTGCCGCTGGGGGAATAGCTGTCTTGTTCCCGGACTTTGGCGTTGCCCGTATAGTTGGCGACAATGGAATCAAGATTGCCGCCGGTTATGCCCCAGAAAAGACGGGGCTTTCCGAAAATTTTAAAAGAGTCGGGAGAGTCATAACGGGGCTGAGCCAGCACTGCCACCCGGAAACCATGATGCTCCAGCCAGCGGCCGATCAGGGCCACGCCAAAGGAAGGATGGTCAATATAGGCATCGCCGGTAACTAAAATTACATCTACTCGATCCCAGCCCAGTCCGGCCATTTCTTTTTTGTTTGCAGGAAGAATTTTTTGGGTCACCTTGTCTCCATGATTTTTTAAGTTGCTCTATTTCATAGAGATGCTTACTGTAATACATCTTCCTTCTGGTTATGCCTTGGTTTAAAAACAGGGTATAAATTTTGATCCCGGATTAAGTAAAGCTGAATAAGCCAGGATGGTTTCGTAAAAATCTATTTTACCATGAAGTGTATGAAGGATATGAAGAAAGAAAGTTAAATCAAGGTATTAACCTCATGGTCTTCATGGTGATTTAAGACTTTTTACAAGTTCATCAGTTACGACAAAATCCAAAAACGCTTGAAATAATATGACCACATTCTGCCGGACAAGAAAACCGGAAATTGATTATCCCTGTCAGTGGGAATATCGCCTTATTGGCTGCGATAAAAAGGAAATATGCCGGGCTGTTGGCGAGATTATCACCCGGGAACATCAGCTTACTCCGGCCAACAGCAGCAAAAGCGGCAAGTATCACTCAATCCGGCTGCAGTTGCTTGTCGAAAATGAGGAAACCCGTAATAACTATTTTTGCCGATTAAAAGCTCATCCGGCAATCAAGATGGTAATATAGCCCCTACATCCTCAAAAATAGCTACACCGGGATTTTATTTTGCAATTTTCAGCAGGCTGATTGCCTTCGCGTAATCCTCACTGCCGAACACGGCAGAGCCGGCCACGAAAATATTGGCTCCGGCCTCCCGGATAGCGCTGATTGTGGTCGGACTCACCCCGCCGTCTATTTCAATACCTGCCTTAAGCCCTCTGCCGTCTATTTTTTTCTTAAGTTTCCTGATCTTGTTCAGGGTATCGGGAATAAAGGACTGGCCGCCGAATCCGGGATTAACGCTCATCAGCATTACCAGGTCGACATCTGCCAGAATATGATCGAGAAAACAGAGCGGAGTTGCCGGGTTTAATACGGCCCCGGCCTTTTTATTCAGTTCTTTAATGTGATGAATGGTGCGGTGCAGATGGGGACAGGTTTCCACATGAACGGTTATCCAGTCAGCCCCGGCATCGGCATAGGCCTTGATATACCGGTCGGGATTGCTGATCATCAGGTGAACGTCAAAAGGCAGATTAGTGGTTTTGCGCAAGGCCTTTATCACCGGCGGGCCAAAGGTGAGATTGGGAACAAAATGGCCGTCCATTACATCGAGATGAATAACGTCGGCCCCGGCCTTTTCCGCTGCCCTTATCTCCTCGCCCAGCCCGGCAAAATCAGCCGACAGGATTGAGGGGGCAATCATATCTTTTTGCATATCCATATTTTTTCCTGTTTGAGTTGATTATGGCCGTCCGCAGGCAACCATTTACTTTGCTCCAACGCAGACCATAACATAATGCTCCGGCAGGATATATTTTCGGGCAATTTCCATAACCCGGTTCGCGTCAATTTTTTCTATTTCCTCAACATAGCGAGTGCCGAAATCCTGGCCCAGGTCATAGGTCTCATTCAGGGCCATTTCCATGGCCTGAGAACCATGAGTCTGGAGGCTCATTTCATAATGACTGATCAGGACATTCTTTGCCTTGTTCAGCTCTTCAGGAGAAATTTCCTCATCCTGCACCCGGTAAAGCTCCCGCCAGACCGACTTGATCACCTCATCTTTCTTGTCCGGGCTGGTGCCGATATAAATGCCGAATGAACCGGTATCAAGGCCGGGCATGGCAAAGGAGGAGAGACTGTAGGCCAGGCTCTGTTTATCCCGCAGTTCGGTAAAAAGACGACCGCTCTGGCCGGACAGCACTGTTTCCAGCACCTCAAGCCCGTATCTGTCCGGGGAATCAAGCATTGCCCCGAGAAAGCCGATAATTATATGAACCTGTTCCTTGTCCCGTTCAATGGTAAACATTTCCGGCTCAGCAGGAGGAAGAGGCGCGAGAAAGCTCTCTTCGCCACTATCCTGCTCTTCAGTTTTGTCCTGCCATTCACCAAAATATTTTTCAACCAGATCGCGGACTTCTTCTGCCTTGACATCGCCGGATACGGCCAGAACCAGGTTGTTGCTTTTTGCCTGTTTTTCATAAATTTTTTTCAGTTCCCGGACAGAAAGATTTTCCAGGGCAATCTCGGAGCCAATGGTATTGAGGCTGTAGGGATGTCCCTGAAAAATCAGGCGGTTAAATTCACGAAAGGCCAGGGAGGGCAAGGAGTCTTCCTGCTGCTTAAGTTGAGCCAGCAGTTCAGCCCTGATTTTTTCCGCCTCTTGGGGATCAAAGGCCGAGGTAAGTAACACGTCCCGGAACAAAGCCAGGCCCGGCTCAAAAAAACGGGCCAGAAAGTCCCCCTTGAGGCCAAAGGTGTTTTTGCCGTTAAAACCGTTTATGGAACCGGCCATGTCGGCAATTTTCAGGGAAAGCTCCCGGGCCGGCAAATTTTCCGTGGCAGCAGGCAGCAGTTCGGCAATAAAAGCAAAGGCGCCGTTGGTCTGCTCGGTTTCAGCCCTG
This sequence comes from Desulfobulbaceae bacterium, assembly GCA_024763115.1. Classification (GTDB taxonomy): domain Bacteria; phylum Desulfobacterota; class Desulfobulbia; order Desulfobulbales; family SURF-16; genus JANTFJ01. Next base: position 5,263 of record JANTGB010000098.1, read on the forward strand.
AGGCCGCCGGGGAAAACCGCCCGCAGAGCCACAGTGGGCACGGTGTTGTCTTCCCGCACCAGCAGCCTGATCCCGTTATCCAGGGTAAACCGATGAACATTAGTCAGATGAGCGTCAGCCACCTGGGAGGGCGGAATGCTTTGCCTGGCCTTTTCATCGGCCTCGGCAATTATTGCTTGCAGCTTTTCCTGGTCAAGATCAAGTTCCGTACCCTTGGGGACAAGATAACCGGCGGTAATTTTGTTTTGCTTAAAATATTTTTTGGCGATTTTCTGAATATCTTCCCGGCTTACCCCCCTGATTTTTTCCAGGTAGTCATCTTCCCGGGGATCACCGGTCAGCAGTTCAAAGGAGCCCAGAACCCGAGCCTGACCTTCAACCCTTTCCAGGTTAAACACAAAATCGCTTTCCAGGTTTCTCTTTATCCTGTTCAGTTCATCATCGCTTACCAGCAGATATTTCAGCTTGAATACCTCCTCCAGGGCGGCTTCCAGGGCCGGAATTACCTGCTCCTCCTCCAGGACGGCGGTAATTTCCAGCAGACCGGGATCGTGGGGAGTAAAGGCTGAGGCATGAATCCGGTAAACCAGGCCCCTGTTATCCCGTAATTCATGAAAAAGCCGGGATGTGTCGCCATGGCCCAGCAGAGACGAGATGACATCCAGAGTCGGGCAGTCCGGATCAACAAAGGGAACAATGGGAATGGTCAGGGCCAGATGGCTTTGGGCTGTTTCTTCGGCCAGTTTGAAAAAACGGGCTTTATCCTGGGGCTGCTCCTGCGGAAGTTCCGGTTTGACGTACGTTCCTGGTTTAAGGTTACCCATGAGCTCTCTGATTTTGCTCTGCACCTCGGCATAGCGGACATCGCCAACCACCACCACGACAAAATTTTCCGGATGATAGTGTTTGGCCATGTAGGCCAGGATATCATCCCTGGTAAAGGAAGAAACACTTTCCTCGGAACCGATTATCGGCAGCCGGTAGGGATGAACCAGGTAGCTGTTACTCATCATGGCCTGGAACAGCTTGGTGGTGGGCCGGTCATTCCGCATGTGCAGTTCTTCCAGTACCACCTTTTTCTCCCGTTCCAGTTCTTTGGGGTCAAAGGTGGAATGGAGTACGGCATCAACCAGGACATCAAGGGCCGTATCCCAGTAGCGGGCCGGTAAAGTGGCATGATAAACCGTCTGTTCATAGGACGTATAGGCATTGATGGCCCCGCCCTTTTCCTCTATCTCGCCGGCCACGGCTCCCGGCCCCCTGGTAGGAGTGCCTTTGAAAATCATATGTTCGATCAGGTGGGTTATTCCCGCCTCATCTTTGTCCTCGTAAATGCTGCCGGCCCTGACCCAGATCTGCACAGTGGCGATTTTTACCCCTGGAGTCTCCTTGACCAGTACGGTCAATTTATTATCAAGGGTTGTTTTATGGAGATGGGGCCCAAGTTCTTTGGCCCCGGTAATTTGAGTGGTCAGCATTGTTGTCATAAGAAGGCCCAGTAATAAAAGAAAATGTGTTTTCATGATTAAAGATTCAAGATGTTGATTTTTATCGGATGATTGCCAGCAGTTCCCTGGTTTTTTCTTCCATTAATTCCCGGTTGCCCCGGCTCTCGACATTAAGGCGGATAACCGGTTCGGTATTTGATTTGCGTAAGTTAAATCGGTAATTGCTAAAGGTCAAGCTCAGGCCGTCGGTAAAATCCTTTTCCAGGTAATCGGCCGTAAAAGTGGTTTCTATTTTTTTAATGACCTGGTCGGGATCGGCAACCCGGCTGTTAATCTCGCCGCTGACCGGATAGGCAGAGAGCATGGTTTTAATAAAGTGCGACATTGGCTTTTTTTCGCGGCTGAGAATTTCCGTAATCAGCAGCCAGGGGATCATCCCTGAGTCGCAATAGGAAAAATCCCGAAAATAATGATGAGCGCTCATCTCGCCGCCGTAAACCGCATCCTCGGCCCGCATCCGTTCCTTGATAAAGGCGTGTCCGGTTTTTGTCATTATCGGAATACCGCCGGCCTTTTTGACCAGCTCCCTGGTATTCCAGATCAGGCGGGGATCATGAATTATTTTAGCTCCGGGATTTTTGGCGAGCATGGCCTGGGCCAGCAGGGCAACAATATAATACCCTTCAATAAAATCACCGTTTTCAGCGAAAAAGAAACAGCGGTCAAAATCGCCGTCCCAGGCAATGCCCAGATCAGCCTGGTTGTCCCGCACCGCTTGAGCGGTTATTTCCCGGTTTTCCGGGAGCAGGGGATTGGGCACGCCATTGGGAAAGGTGCCGTCCGGTTCAGGTTGCAGTTTGATAAATTCAAAGGGCAGATGTTTTTCCAGCAGCTTGATAACCGGCCCGGC
>JANTGB010000099.1 GCA_024763115.1 Desulfobulbaceae bacterium
GCCTTAGATTCGTTCGTTTGGGACTTCGAAGCATACTTGTGCTATTCGAGAAGGCCCAAACGGGCGAAGATGAGGTGCTGGTGAACGCTTACCAATTTTTGTAACTATGCAGATAATGTACAGCTGAACAGTTACTCACTTCCTTGATGAAAAAACAAGAAGCCGGAGGATGAATTTCTTTTCCTCCGGCTTTTTTTTTGTAAAAAAAAAGATTATGATTGTTTTCTTTAAAAAAATCATTCAGCATATTTTAACTACGGAAAAAAATTATGAGAATTCTGTCAGGCATCCAGCCTTCCGGTAAACTGCATGTGGGTAATTATTTCGGCATGATGAAGCCAATGATTAATAACATGGATCGTGGCGAACTTTATGCCTTTATTGTTAATTTTCACGCCTTAACCACAGTTAATGATAGTAAGAGCTTGAGCGCCGATACCCTGGAAGCGGCAGCTGATTTTGTTGCGTTGGGGCTTGACCCTGAAAAATGTATTTTCTGGGTACAGTCGGATGTGCCTGAAGTTACCGAACTGGCCTGGATTCTGTCAACCGTAACTCCCATGGGATTATTGGAGCGTTGTCATTCTTATAAGGATAAGGTGGCTAAAGGGATTGCCGCCTGCCATGGACTTTTTGCTTATCCGGTACTAATGGCCGCCGACATACTTCTTTATCAGGCTGAGCTTGTACCGGTAGGCAAGGATCAGAAGCAGCATCTGGAAGTGGCTCGGGATATTGCGATTAAATTTAACAATACCTTTGGTGATACCTTTGTCTTGCCGGAGCCGGGAATTGATGATAATGTTGCCACGGTTCCGGGGCTTGACGGCCAGAAAATGTCTAAATCATACGGCAATACCATTGGAATTTTTCTTGACGAGAAAACCCTGAAAAAGAGTGTAATGGCTATTGTTACCGACTCAACTCCGGTTGATGAGCCGAAAGATCCTGAAAAGTGCAATCTTTATAATATCCTGCAACTTTTTGCCCCTGAGGAACGTATGCGGGAAATTCATGAGCTTTATGTTAACGGTGGCGCGGCCTACGGTTACCTGAAGCTGGAACTGGTCGATATTCTCTGGGAATATTTTCGCAAGGCCCGGGAAACCAGGAAAAAACTTGTGGCTGATAAATCCTATCTAAAAAATGTACTGGCCCAAGGAGCTGAAAAGGCCAGAAAAAAGGCGATTACAACTCTTGAGTTAGTCAGGGAAAGAGTGGGGTTGAAATATTAATAAAGTTTGTAAATAATCAAATTTTGTCTAATAAGAGGATATAAATGGGAAAATCTAAAACTATTGACGATTTGGCCATTATTTTTTGTCAGGCACTTAAGAAAACTTTAGAAAAAAGTACCAAGAAAAGCATTAAATTTTCTACTACCTTTCAGGGTATTCCCAGGGTCAAGTTGAGACCGGAAGTCGGATGTTTTGTTCAATTCAGCGGAGATTATAATGGATTGCTGGTTATGAATTTTACCGGCCCGGCGGCAATGGATCTTTATACCAGTTATATGACATCCATGGGATTACCGGAAAGTGAGCTTTCCAGGGAATGCACGTCAAACGATGTGGTAGATACCATGGGTGAAATGACTAATCAGATCATGGGCAAGGCCATGCAGATGGTGGAAAGCAAGTATGACTTGACTTCATTTTTCGGTCAACCAAAGTCCCTGGCGCTTAATTCTTCCATAATTCTGACCCCGGATCTGGATTATCAGGATAACCGGCGCATTGTATTCAGTATCGGCACCAGCCGGTTTCACATGGAAATGGCCTTGGAGCAGACTGAGTTTATCTGTATGAAATAATCGTAACTGCTCAAAGGGCGCCGAATCTTTGCGCCATAATCCCGGCTTACGTATAACTAATACGCGGCGTCGGACTGATGACGAAAATCTCCCGGAGTCTCTTGCTGGTCGCTTACCTGCCCCCTGTAAGCAGTTACAGTTCAATGTTATTCACGGTTATAAGTTTTAAGGTGTGAATAGTTACTAATTTTTTTAATATCCATAAGGAGAAAATTCACCAGTCATGATTACCAGTACAAATAGAAAACCCGAAAATTTCATCTGTGATCTGCTTGTCTGTTTTGTTCGCCAGGTTGAGGAAGGCTATCCGGAATGTTCCAGTCAATTCATTGAAAAACAACTGAAATTTGCGGTTGACAGTGGCGATTTTACCGGCAAAGAGGAAGAAATTTTTTTATTTTATCCTGAACCTGAAGCTAAATTAAAAACAAAACGTATAATGCTGGTTGGACTTGGTAAAAAAGAACTGGAGCGGGAAACTTTTCGTCTGGCAGGAGGACTGGTGGCAGGACAGGCGTTAAAGACCAGAACCCAAAATATGCTTGTGGTTGTTCCGGTCGATCTTGATTTTCCCTCTGATGAAATCTCGGAATGCCTGGCTGAAGGACTGCTTCTGGGAGTATATAGATTCCGTAAATATAAAACAAAAATAGATGAAGATGAAAAAGGGGAAATAAAGAAAATTGTTTTTTATCCGAAAATCAATGCGTCTGCGGTCAGGAAAGGTCTGCAAAAAGGAATTGTTGCCGGGGAATGCGGCAACAAGGTCAGGGATATGGCTAATGAACCGGGTAACCACTGGACTCCGGTGGATTTTGGCCTTTATGCCGGGGCCCTGGCCCTTAAACCGAGAATGAAATGTAAGATACTTGAGCAAAAAGAGCTTAAACGTTTAAAAATGGGCGGAATTCTCGGGGTTAACCAGGGATCGGCCCTGCCGCCCAGGCTGGTGATTTTAGAATACCGGACAAAAAAGACAGCTCCGACCATACTCCTGGTGGGTAAGGGAATAACCTTTGATTCCGGGGGGATTTCGCTTAAACCGGGCAAGGGCATGGACAGGATGAAATATGACATGTGCGGCGGCGCGGCAGTAATGGCAGCCATGCAGGGAATAAGTATGGAGCAGCCTAAGGGGATCAATGTTGTCGCCATTGTTCCCGCTACTGAAAATATGCCCGGTTCCGCAGCCCTTAAACCCGGCGATGTTATTACCATGTATGGCGGCAAGACCGTTGAAGTGCTGAATACCGATGCCGAAGGCCGTCTCATCCTGGCTGACGCCCTGGCCTATGGTGTTGACAAATTCAAACCGGAGGCGGTTATTGATCTGGCTACACTTACCGGGGCCGTGGTGGTAGGGCTGGGCCATCATCGTACCGGACTCATGGCCAATAACGATGAACTGGCCGCAAAGGCGCTTGCTGCAGGGGAGAGGAGCGGAGAACCGCTCTGGCGTCTACCTCTCGGCAAGGAATACAGCAAACAGTTAAAATCGGAAATTGCTGATTTGAAAAATATCGGCGGCCCGGCAGCCGGGACAATAACTGCTGCCGCCTTTCTGGAAGAATTTGTCGGGGAAACTCCCTGGGCTCATTTTGACATAGCCGGCACTGCCTGGGATTTTACCGAAAAATCATATATACCTAAAGGCGTTTCCGGTATCGGCGCCCGGACATTGCTTGAGCTTGTTCGGGCCTGGAAGTAGATAAAAATTATCTCCAGACCTGCTCCATAATTATTGTATATTGTTTTATGGTTTTGCATTTTTGAATTTTTTTCAGCAGTTTCTTGCTGTCGCTAAAGGAGCGGGAAAGATAAAACCACAACCCCTTCATTCGCCCCAGGATATGACTGGGGCCAAAGAGAATCTCCCGGTAAGCGTTAAACATTTCATCATGGAAAAGACGTAGTTGTTTCATCTCATCACCAGGCAGGGGTAAATTTTTTATCCGGGCCGGGAGAAAGGGATCGGCCAGGGCTCCCCGGCCGATCATCCAGCCCGCCACCTTGCTGAAACGCTCCCTTAATCTGAAAAAATCTTCTCTGGTAATAATATCGCCATTATAGATAACCGGATGGCAACTTAATTTAAGACAACGTTCATACATCTCCAGATCAACCCCGCCCTTGTACATCTGTTTGCCGGTGCGGGGATGGATGATTAGTTCCGTTAAGGGATAATCATTAAAAATATCAATTAGTTCTATGATTTCATCAGCCTGATGATAACCAAGCCTGGTCTTGATTGACAGTTTAAGTTCAATTCCCCTTATTTCAGCAAGAAACCGTTTGATTCTGTCCGGAAAAGGCAGGAGTCCGGAACCCCGTTTTTTGTTGGCCACCATGGGATAAGGACAACCCAGGTTCCAGTTAACCTCTTTGTAGCCCATAGTGGCCAGAGTTGCGGCAAGTTCACGGAAACGGGCAGGATTTTTACTTAAAATCTGAGGAACAACAGCGAGGTTTTTATTTTTCTCCGGAGCAAGATCGGCCGGCTGTTTGCGGCGTTTGCTCTGCATGGTAGTCACAAAAGGGGCGACAGCCAGATCAAAGCCATTAAAATAACGGATGTAGGCGTTACGGAAAAGACTGTCTGTAATGCCGCGGATTGGCGCCAGGATCAGCCGGGGAGATGAGGGCGCATTCATGGTTTTTTGTTTTGGCGGTCATAAAGCCGGATAATATCCCCGGTTATGTCAAAACGCTCATCATAGTGAAACAGAGCGCCGCTGTTTTTATTAAGTACATGAGTTAAATTATTTTCCCTGGCATAAATTTCTACCAGAAGACGTATTTCCATGATAATCGGGGCCAGGAGTTCCTGTTCGGCCTGAGCTGGATCAAGCCCGGAGTTTTCTCTTTTTATGTCTTCAAATTTCAGTCTGGCAGACCTTCCTTTTTTTGATTTTTCAATCACCTGCTGAAGATCAATAATTGCGATGGCTAAAGGCGGCAGTTTGTGATGATACGGACTGATTACATGGCGTGGCCCGGCTTGAATCGCCTCTGGAGATTTCTGCGGGGCGGCAACTGTTATTTTTTTATTGTATGGAGTAGGCTCTGGTTCTTTTTTTATTGTCGGCGTAATTTTTTTTGCAGATTCAACCGGCCTTAACAGTCCGGAGTTAATCCAGCCGGTCTTTTTTATGGTTGGGCAGTAAACGCGGTACCAGCCGTGGGCCGCTTCTTTTTTTATGACCAGGGTATCCTTAAGCAGGGCCTGAATTTTCCGGGATTCGATTTTCGGCCCGGTGCGGAGATTGGCGTCCCGGCGAAGAACCATTTTTTGCGTCGCTCCTGCCCGGCCCGGCATAAGCCCGAATAGCAGCAAGAGAATAAAAAGGAATATCTTGTTTGTAATTTTCATTATTGCCGCTTCAGCCTTCAGCTTTTCCGGAGCTGATTTCAGCCCTGCCCGGTGTGCGGGGAAAGGGAATAACGTCCCTGATATTGGTTAGACCGGTAACGAATTGAATAAGCCGTTCAAAACCCAGGCCGAATCCGGCATGGGGGACGGTTCCGTAACGCCGTAAATCAAGATACCATTCATAGTCGGCTGTATTTATAGCGCATTCAGCCATCCGGGCCGTAAGCTGCTCAAGACGTTCCTCCCGCTGGCTGCCGCCGATGATTTCCCCGATACCGGGCAGCAGTACATCCATGGCCGCCACGGTTTTATTGTCATCATTAAGCCGCATATAAAAAGGTTTTATGGATTTGGGGTAGGCAAAGACAATAACCGGGCCTTTAAAATATTCCTCAGCCAGAAAACGTTCGTGTTCAGCCTGCAGATCAATGCCCCATGCCACCGGGTAGGCAAAATTCCGTCTTGATTTCAGTAAAAGATTAACAGCTTCACCATAGGAAATTCGGGTAAAATCATTTTTCAGGACAGCGTTTAATTTTTTGCGCAGTGATTTATCAATAAAACGACAGAAAAAATCAAGATCTTCCCGGCATTGCTCAAATACTGCTTTGACGAGAAATTTTATCAGATTTTCAGCCAGATCCATATCATTGTCAAGATCAAAAAATGACATTTCCGGCTCCACCATCCAGAATTCCGCCAGGTGGCGGCTGGTATGGGAATTTTCAGCCCGAAAAGTGGGGCCGAAGGTATAAACCCGGCCCAGGGCCAGGGCATAGGCCTCGGCTTCAAGCTGTCCGCTGACGGTAAGACTTGCCGGGCAGCCGAAAAAATCGTGACTGTAATCAAGCGGATTATGCTCTCCGTCGGGTTTGGACAAATCAAGGGAAGTAACGGTAAACATCTCACCGGCTCCTTCGCAGTCACTTGTGGTAATAACCGGTGTATGGATCTGGTAAAAATCGTGGTTGCGAAAAAAGTCATGGATTGACTGGGCCAGCCTGCTGCGAATCCTGGTCATGGCACTCAGAGTATTCGTCCGGGGCCGCAGATGGGAAATAGAGCGGAGAAATTCAAAGGAATGTCGTTTTTTCTGCAGGGGATAGTCAGTAGCAGGAGCCGGGCCGTAAATTGTAATTTCTTCAGCCTTAAGTTCAACTTCCTGTCCCTTGGCCGGAGATTTAACCAGTCTGCCCAGTACCCGCAGGGAACAGCCGGTAGTAAGATCAGCCCTAAGGGATTGATAATTATTCAGCACGATCGAGTCAGCTATAACCTGAATGCCGGCCAGGCAGGAGCCGTCGTTGATATTTAAAAATGAAATTCCCTTTGAATCACGTTTGGTTTTCAGCCAACCTCTGATTTCAAGATTGCTGCCGATATTTTTTTTATCGAGAATATGGCTGATTAGTTTATAATCTGTTTGCATTATTAATGATATCAAGGTTAGAAGGACGGAAAACATCAGGCGGATACCACTTCCGTTCTTTGGTTTTTGTTTTCTGATTTTTGCTAAGCGCTTACTCAAAAATAAATTAGTAGAGATAAGGTGTAATATGGACATTTAGAGAAGTGATATGATTGCATGCAACCGCAAGCGTAGCAGGGCTACGTTCCAGTATTGCATAATTGCATATCGCTTTGCCGAATGTGTAGATTGCTCCTTAGTTATTTTTGCGTGAGGCCCTAAGGGTACCAGAAAATGTCACAAATTGAAATGTTGAAACCTGAGCATTGCGGCCTGCTGGTAGTTGATATTCAGGATAGGATGATGCGGGTTATTCCTGCCCGGGATGAGGTGGTTAAGAATTCCGTATTAATGCTGAAATGTGCCAATGTGCTGAAGATGCCCATTGTCGCCACTACCCAGTATGTTGCTCGGATCGGAGAACTGCTGCCGGAAATTACGGCTGAATTAAATAATGTCACGCCTCTGGATAAACTGGAATTCGGCTGCTTTGAAAACCAGGCAGTTCTGAATGAGTTAAAATCCGGCTCCAAGGTAAAAACCTGGATAGCCTGCGGAGTGGAAACCCATATCTGCATGTATCAGACCGTCCTGGGCGGACTGCGGGAAGGATACCGGATGTGGATTCCGGCAGACGCGGTTTCTTCCCGGACGGAAAAAAATTATCTTACCGGCCTGGAAAGAATCAGGCAGATCGGCGGGGCTGTAGGCAATACCGAAATGATCATCTATGAACTGCTGCACCAGGCCGGAACCCCGGAATTTAAAAGTCTGCTTCCATTTTTGAAATAAGATTTAAACAGATAAGTATAGTTAATTTCATGTAACTACTCATGGGGTAAGCGTCCTAACTTCGCTAACCCCTGTAATTGTAACTGGTTACAGGGTGCAGGTAAGCGACCAAAGGGAGACTCCGATAGA